>NZ_JBALNX010000030.1:0-66956 GCF_036962035.1 Bacillus sp. JJ1773 | reverse complement strand
GAAAGAAGTAGCTATATTAATCAATTATGGTTAAATGTCTGGTTAAATAAATCTACCGGGAGCGTGTCTAGACAGACAAAAAAGGATTATTTAAAAGGGAAAGGTTACGAAACTGAGAATGTAGACAAGAAATTAATAAACCATCTCTTCCGAACTCAAATGCGTACATATAAGCCATTTCATGCGCTTGAATGGTTAAACAAGAAATGGGAAACAGAGGAAATAAATTGGGAAGTGAAATATAGAGAAGCTAGGGAAGACTTTTTACAAAAAGAAGAAGAAAGGCTACTGCATGAATCAATTCAGAATTTCCAGGAAAAATTCATTCAGGAAATAGAATGCATCATTGATAAAAATGATGAAAGTCTTTATTTATATGTAAGACACTTCATTTCCTTAAACCTTATAAAAGATCTGCAAAGCGAAGTAAAGTATAAAAAGATTGACACTATTGCACTCGAAGAAAAACTTAAAATGATCGGTGTTTTCGATCCTGCTGATTATACTTATATCAGCGATTTTTTTGAAGAATTAACTGGGGATATTCACAAAACCTCTCATTGGGGTCGCCAGTATTTTGAATACGAAACTTATTTTGATCGATATTTACTGAATACAGCAAGCTATTTAAAAGATTTAATGATGGATATGGGAATAAGTGAAATGCAGAATAAAGAGTTTAATCTCTCAAAATCATTTATTCAGTCGATTGCAGATGAAATACTTGCTGAAACTAGTGAAGAATTGGCCTTACACTTTATCGAGTTTGCCCATCAGGAATATATTAATGATCTTATGAAGCTCGCAAAAATTCCATTTGATTTAACTAAGCATAAAGAAATATATCAAGACGATCTAGCGAACCTACAGCGAAGATTAGAGGAAGAAAAAGCGGAAATCGAGAGAAAAAAAGAAGAGGAAAAGCGGATCATCAATGAAATATTCGGACAAGAATATCAGCCTTCTATTAGAAGAAATATTCGTTTTGTTCTGCATATCGGGGAAACAAATACCGGAAAAACACACCATGCACTAGAAAAAATGAAAGCAGCTTCAAGTGGACTATATTTGGCCCCGCTGCGCCTTCTTGCTTTAGAAGTATTCGATAAACTGAATGAGGAAGGTACACTTTGCTCTTTAAAAACAGGAGAAGAAGAAAAGATTGTAGCTGGTTCCAGCCATATATCATGTACAGTCGAAATGTTTCATGAAAAGGATTTTTTCGACTGTATTGTGATTGACGAAGCACAGATGATTACTGATAAGGATCGAGGATTTTCGTGGTACAAGGCCATAACAAAGGCAAACGCAAATGAAGTGCACTTTATCGGCAGCAAAAATGTAAAAGAAATATTACTTGAGCTGCTTGGTGATTCAAGCATTGAAATCTTCGAATACACCCGAGATGTCCCATTAGAAGTAGAAAAGAGGGAGTTTAAATTTAGCCGTGTTGATAAAGGGGATGCTTTAATTTGTTTTTCAAGGAAAAAAGTTCTTGAAACAGCATCAAGACTGGAAAATTCGGGACACTCGGTCAGTATGATTTATGGAAGTATGCCACCTGAAACAAGGAAAAAACAAGTTCAGCGGTTTAATCATGGAAAAGCTTCTATTATTGTTTCAACTGATGCGATTGGAATGGGATTAAACCTCCCAATTAAAAGAGTCGTTTTCTTGGAAAATGAGAAATTTGATGGACAGAAAAGACGGCTCCTTACATCCCAGGAAGTTAAGCAGATTGCCGGGAGAGCTGGAAGAAAAGGCATTTACGATGTAGGTAAAGTAGCTTTTGTCACCAATATTAAAAAGATGTGGGATCTGCTCGTTTGCGAGGATCAGCCCATTCAAACATTTTCTGTAGCACCAACAAGTACTGTTTTTGAACGGTTTCAAACCTACTATCGCGATCTCGGAACCTTTTTTGAATTATGGGATAAATTTGAAAGTCCAAAGGGGACGAAGAAGGCTTCTTTATCAGAAGAAAGAGAGTTGTATGAAAAGATCCGCGGCTCAGAAATAGAAGCAAAACTGTCCATTATGGATCTATATGGTTTTCTTCATTTGCCTTTTTCCAAAAAGGAGCCTCAATTAATCTGGCAGTGGGAACAAACGATGTTAGCCATTATTGATGGGGCTGAGCTGCCAGAACCGCTTTTAAAGAATCGCAACTTAGAGGAATTAGAGCTTTCATACAAAGCGATTGGTCTCTATTTGTTGTTTTTATATCGGTTAGATAGAAGAACCGAAGCCATTTATTGGGAGCGGATCCGAGAGCAAATTAGTGACAAAGTACATGACAGATTACGAACCGATGTGAAAAATATGGCAAAAAAATGCCGAAGCTGCGGCAGGAAACTAGAATGGGATCATAAGTACCAAATTTGTGATCAATGCCATGAAAGAAAATATCGGCGCCACTATTTACATTATTAAAAAGCTTAGCTTTCGGCAAAAGATATTCAGAGAGCTAAGCTTATTTTATCAATTACTGAATGATGACTATCTCTTCAAACAACTCGTATAGGGTTAAGTAGTGAGTAGCTCAAGGCTTAAGGACTACTTTAATACATTCATCCTCATGATTATTAAAAATACTATATCCATGGCTCGCTTCGTCCAATATACGGTACATTCTTTTCCAGCAAAACAAAATTAACTCGTAAAAAAGGAATAAAAATAAATTTCGGTTGCAAAATAATTTTGATTTAATATGAGGGAGGAATTTGAATGCAAATGCAAAACCAAAATCAGCAACAAGGTCAAATGCATCAAAATATGCATACCGGCATGGTTAATCAACAAATGAATCATGGGGGACATGAGGTTTTTGATGTCCATGAGGTATTATCCGGAACTGTTGGTGTTTTAGACCAATACACCCTTTTACGTCCCCATGTAAAAGATCAAGAACTAGGAAGCATACTTGATAGACAACATCAGTTTATTACTCAGGAATATAATACAACCGTTGACTGCTTTAAATCTGGTCAAGATCCAGCAGTGCCAACACAGAGCTATAAAATGACACAAGAGAACGATTTTGTTTATGGGCTGAAGCCTTCTCAGCCAAAAAAACCGTTAAATTCGGCATCAGAAGTTACAGACGCATGTATTTCTGGGCTAATGCTTGGTGCTCATAAGGCGATGGCTGGATCAAAAGCAATGGCAGCATGTGAAGTGACAAATCCAGTTGTCCGCCGCGTCATAGCTGACTCTGTGCCTAATTGCATTGAAATGGCTTATGAGCTTTCGATTTATCAAAATAAAAATCATTACTATCAAGTTCCACAGCTTGCTTCACAAGATATGCAGCAGCTGTTAAATGCTTATGCTCCCGCCCAAATGAATGGGATGCCGAACAATAATACTACACACTAATAATAAATATTTTTTAAAAAGGTGATTCTTACAGATAGAATCACCTTTTTTGCTGTGAAAATGTTATTCCAAGATAAAAACGCTTTCATTTTCAAACAATTCCAATAAATCTATTTACAATGGCTATTAAGTAGTATTTAATAGAGATATGTTTTTAATATTTTCAGAAAATAGGGGGAAAAGAAAAAAATGAGAAAAGCAATTAGAAAGCCTTTTCTAGCAATGGCCGTACTCATGCTAGTTTTATTATCAGCATGCAGCGGCAAAAGCACAGATACAGCAGGTGATAGTGAACCTTCTAAAGATGGAGGCGGAGGCCCAGTAGAAGCAAAAATTGGCGTTATTTCCTATATGACAGGACCTGGTGCTGCTTATGGGGAAGCCATAACAAGCGGATTCAAATTAGCCCAGAAAGAAATTAACGAAAAAGGCGAAGTTAAAATTGATTTAGTTATTGAAGATTCTGCAGGCAAGCAGGAACAAGCTTTATCTGCCGCACAAAAGCTAATGAGCGATGATAGCATTGTTGCACTATTAGGACC
Organism: Bacillus sp. JJ1773; assembly: GCF_036962035.1. Lineage (NCBI taxonomy): Bacteria > Bacillati > Bacillota > Bacilli > Caryophanales > Bacillaceae > Bacillus > Bacillus sp. JJ1773. The sequence continues at coordinate 63,036 of NZ_JBALNX010000030.1, read as the reverse complement.
AACTTTAAGTACAGAAATGAATGTAGTAGGTCCTGAGGCTGACTTGAATGGTATTCCAATTATGGGTACTTCGACTACTGCTGAAGGAATTCCACAAATTGGAGAATATGTATTCAGAAACTCCATCCCTGAAGCACTAGCAATCCCTGCCTCAATTCAAAAAGCAGTAGATAAATACGGTGCAAAAAAGGTTGCAATCCTTTACGGAAATGACGATGTGTTCACAAAGTCCGGTTTTGACACAATGGAAAAAGTAGCAAAAGACATGGGTCTTGAAATTACGACCATTGAAACGTTCCAAAAAGGACAAGCTGATTACAATGCACAATTAACAAAAATTAAAGGTCAAAATCCTGACTTAATCTTGGCATCAGCACTTTATAATGAAGGTGCTGTCATCATGGACCAAGCTAGAAAAATGGGAATTGATGTTCCTTTTGTTGGCGGAAATGGGTTTAACTCTCCACAGGTTATTGAGATTGCTGGCGATGCTTCTAACGGGCTTATCGTTGCAACTCCATGGTTTGGGGAAAAAGACGATCCTAAAGTACAAGGCTTTAACGAAAAGTTCGAAGCAGAATACAAAAAGAAGCCTGACCAATTTGCTGCACAAGCATATGACGCACTTTACATAATGGCAGAGGCATTAAAAAATGCTGGAGAAGCAGATCGCGATAAGCTAAAGGATGCCCTTCTTGAAATTAAAGACTTAGAAGGTATTTTAGGAAAGTTCTCATTTGACGAAGACGGTGACGTTGTCATGGAACCGACTGTATTAATCATTGAAGATAAAAAGTTCAAAATCTTTGAATAATTTTTGAGGCAAAGGGTGAGATGTTTTGCTACTAGAGCAGCTTATTAACGGAATTACATTGGGAAGCATCTATGCCATCGTCGCCCTAGGTTTTACTCTTGTTTTTGGTGTTTTAGGCATCATTAATATGGCACATGGCGAAATATTTATGTTTGGAGCCTTTATCGGAGTAATTGTTACAAGTACATTAGGATTGCCAATATGGGTGGCATTTTTAGCGGCAATTATTGTAACAGCTATACTAGGTTATATGCTTGAACGATTTGCACTGCGTCCATTAAGGGGAAAGCAAGGTGTTTCTCACCTTGCTCCTTTAATTAGTACAATCGGAGCATCTATTTTACTAGAGAATTTATCACATCACCTTTTTGGTGCTGGAAATCATCCTTTCAAAAATGCCTTTTCTGAAATTAACTTTCAAATTGGTTCCATCACCATTTATTTAGTTCAAATTTTGATTTTTGTTATTTCTGTTATTTTGATGATGGTGCTATCTTATTGGCTATTAAAAACAAAAGCTGGAAAAGCTCTTCGGGCAACTGCAGAAAATATTGAGACTGCCAGCATACTTGGAGTTAATACGAAAAGAATTATCATTATGACAGTCGTTATTGCTTCTGCCATGGGTGGAATTGCAGGAATCCTTGTTGGGATGGCCTTTAACTCTGTCAATCCGCAAATGGGGTTATCAATGGGCTTAAAGGGTCTCGCGATCATCATTTTAGGTGGTATGGGAAATGTAAAAGGTGCAATGGCTGGCGGGCTATTGCTCGGACTATCTGAAACATTAGTTGTCGCGTATGGAGATTCTGGCTATCGTGATGCAATCGCATTTATTACGATCATCTTTATCCTATTACTACGGCCTCAAGGCTTGTTCGGCCAAAAGACAACAGCAGCAGGGAGGTGACATGATGCTAGGAGAATTAATCAATCCATATTATTTACAAGTAGGTTCCTTTATTTTAATTAATATTATTCTCGGGCTTAGTATTTATGTCACTCTTTCATCAGGACAGTTATCTCTTGGGAATGCAGGCTTTATGGGGATTGGCGCTTATACTTCTGCTTTGCTGACACTTAATTTTGATGTTCCGATTTTCATCGGTGTTATTGCAGGGGCGCTTGTTGCCGGATTATTTGGACTTGTAGTTGGAATCCCATCACTTCGTCTTCAAGGAGTATATTTAGCTATTGCTACTTTAGGATTTGGGGAAGTAATCCGTGTATTCTTTGTTAACTGGGAATCCGTAACAAAGGGTGCCGTTGGAATTTCTGGAATTCCTCAAATTGGCCGTGAAGTTTTTAGAGTATTAAAGGATGCTGGATTTGACCCCGCTATCTTAGGCTTGAAGAGTAATCAATTTGTTTTCTTAGTTGTTTTTGTCATTCTATTAATTATAAATATTCTCGTAGTCTGGTTTATAATTAGGCAGAATCATTCCAGAGTTGGCCGTGCATTTGCCTCTATTAAAATGGATGAAAAAGCAGCAGAATCAATGGGTATTAATATTACTTACTATAAAGTATTGGCATTTGTCCAAGGTGCCGTTATATCAGGCTTTGCAGGTGCATTATTTGCTCACGTTATGGCGTATATTAGTCCGGCTGATTTTTCATACCATCGTGCGGTTGAAATTCTTATTTTTGCCGTGTTTGGCGGCAGCGAGGTAATTGTCGGGGCCATTTTCGGAGCCACCTTTATGACCTTAATGCCTGAGGTTTTGAGATTTATTAGTGAATATCGCTATATGATTTACGGGTTAATACTAATTTTAATGATGGCGTTCCGTCCACAAGGAATTATCGATAATAACGTATTAAATTGGTTTCAAAAGTTAAAACGGCCAAAAAGGGGGATTGAACATGGTTCTGGAAATCAAAAACATCTCTAAAAATTTTGGCGGTATTTCAGCATTAACTGATGTTACCTTCACTGTTAAGGAAGGCGAGATATTTGGTTTAATCGGTCCAAACGGAGCTGGAAAAACAACTATGTTTAATATGATTACGAACCTTTTTCCTCCAACTTCTGGGGAAATAACCTTTACGGGGGAAACGATCACTGGAATAAAGCCGCATTTAATAACTGAAAAAGGAATCTGTCGAACGTTTCAAAATATCCGTCTTTTTCCGCAAATGACTGCTTTAGAAAATGTGATGGTCGGCGGGCATTGCCGAATCAAATCGGGAGTTTTTAGTAGCGTTCTGCGGACAAAGTCCCAGAAAAACGAGGAAAGACAACTGCGTGAAAAAGCTAAAGAATTGCTGGATTTGGTTGGTTTAACAGATGAGATCGAAACAGACGCTGAAAATTTAGCTTATGGTCAACAAAGAAGACTTGAAATTGCCCGTGCCTTAGCCAGTAATCCAAAGCTGCTGCTATTGGACGAACCAGCTGCTGGAATGAATGAAACTGAAACAGCGAGCCTTTTCGATTTAATTAAAACGGTTCAATCAATGGGAATAACGGTTCTAATTATCGAACATGATATGCCGCTTGTTATGAAGCTTTGCGATCGAATCATGGTTTTGAATTTCGGGAAAAAGCTGGCAGAGGGGACACCGTTAGAAATACAAAATAATGAAGCGGTAATCGAAGCCTACCTCGGATCAGAGGAGGATGAAGAAAGTGCTTAAAGTTACTAATATTGAAACGTTTTATGGAAAAATACAAGCATTAAAGGGAATTAATTTAGAAGTAGAGCAGGGGAAAATTGTTACATTGCTCGGAGCAAACGGAGCAGGGAAAACAACGACAATGAAAACGATTGCCGGGTTATTAAAGCCTCAATCTGGAAAAATTGAGTTTCTGGGTGAGGATGTGACTGGCTTAAGACCTGACCAACTTTTAATGAAAGGAATATCCCTTGTTCCTGAAGGCAGAGCCATTCTTGGCAGCATGTCTGTAATGGAAAACCTTGAAATGGGAGCTTACCAGCGAAAGGATCATGAAATCGTAAAGGATATTGAAAATGTTATGGATCATTTTCCGATTTTACGAGAAAGAAAGGACCAGCTAGGCGGAACACTTTCCGGCGGGCAGCAGCAGATGCTGGCGATCGCACGCGCCTTACTTTCACGGCCAAAGCTGCTTCTTCTTGATGAGCCTTCGATGGGACTTGCTCCATTAATTGTAGCGGATATATTTAAAATTATTAAAGAAATTAAAGACGAGGGAACTACTGTTCTGCTTGTTGAACAAAATGCCAAGCAAGCATTGAAAATTGCTGACTATGGGTATGTCATGGAAACCGGGAAAATCATCATCAACGGCAAAGCTTCTGATCTTTTGGCAGACCCGCGTGTTGTTGAAGCATACCTTGGTAAGAAATCAAGTTAATAATTATCAGAGACTCCGATATGTATCGGGGTCTTTTATTATGCCTGTCTTTTTAATTAAATGAAGCTTTATTACAGAGGAGTAACATCTTTTCTTCACTCGTTTCATAAATTTAATACCGTGACTAGGAAAATAAACTCTTCAGTAAATTTTCGGATAGTGAAGGGAATGAATAGATTATGGAAATAATCGGAAAAGGTTTTTATCGGAAAGATTCCTATGAGAAAGTAACTGGTAAAGCAAAATATACAAATGATATGGAAAGGAATGATATGCTGCACGCCAAAATGATAATCAGTCCTTACGCCCATGCAAAGATTAAAGCGATTAATACTTCCGAAGCAAAGAAAATTCCAGGGGTCCGAGCAGTCATATTAGGTGATGGCTTTCCGCTTACCGGTGAAGAAATTCGAGATAGACCGCCAATTGCTGTTGATCGAGTTCGATATCATGGAGAAGTAGTTGCATTAGTTGTTGCTGATTCCCCCTTTATTGCTATCCATGCAGCAGAAGCCATAACAGTTCAATATGAGCCGATGCCAGTCGTAAATTCCCCAACCGAAGCACTAGAGCCTCATGCACCCATCCTTCATGAAAACCTAGGACAATACGAAAAAATCCCTAGTGCCTATCCTGAACCTGGTACAAATGTCGCCAACCGGACGAAAGTACGAAAAGGAAATATTTCACAGGGGTGGGGTGAAAGTACTGTATCCGTCGAAGGCACATTTTCTTTCCGCCCATCTGATCATGTTGCAATGGAAACGAGATGTTCATACGCCCAAATTCACGGTAATGGCGAAATTGAAATAACATCCTCATCCCAAGCCCCATTTATGATCAAAAGAATGATAGGAGAATATTTCGGTATTGATAATGGAAAAATCATCGTTAATACGCCAATAGTAGGCGGAGCGTTTGGAGGCAAGGCATCTATTCAGCTTGAAATCCTATGCTATATCGCTTCAAAGGCAGTAGGGGGCAGATTAGTAAAAATATTAAATAGCAGGGAGCAGGATATTCTTACATCCCCTTGCCATATCGGTCTTGATGCTACTGTAAAACTGGGCTGTACAGAGGATGGGACTCTAAAAGTGGCTGAGATCCTTTACTTATTTGATGGCGGGGCATATGCAGACAAATCTGCCGATCTTAGCAGAGCCGGGGCAGTTGACTGTACTGGCCCCTACAATATTAACCATATTTGGTGCGATTCCTTATGCATGTATACGAATCATCCGTATGCTTCTCCATTCCGAGGATTCGGACATCCCGAAGTCCATTTTGCTTTCGAAAGAACGATGGATATGTTAGCAAAAAAACTTAATATGGACCCACTAGAATTACGAAGCCGGAATGCGATCTTGCCAGGTCATACAACCCCAACACAAGTCCTCTTAAATTCTAGCAATGTTGGTAATCTTCCAAAATGCATTTCTAGATTAAAAGAATTAATTCATTGGGATGAAGGGCAAATCATTGAAACTGGGACAAATAAAATAAGAGCAAAAGGAATTAGCTGTATATGGAAAACATCCACCATAGATACGGATGCAAGCTCAGGAGTAATTTTAACCTTTAATCAAGATGGAACAATTAATTTAATTTCTGGGGTAGTCGAGATCGGAACAGGGACAAAAACCGTATTAGCGCAAATGCTTGCAGAAATAATGAAAATGGAAATGAAAGACATTCATGTCCAAATGACTGTCAACACCCAAAGTACGCCAGAGCACTGGAAGACGGTTGCAAGCCGAGGAACATTTATGGCTGGAAGAGCACTAGTAGAGGCAGCTGATGATGTCATCAGCCAATTAAAAAGGCTTGCTGTATTTCTGTTGCGATCCCCCGTAGAGGATTTGGAGGTTGGTTATGGATTTGTTTATCTGCGTGATGATCCTAGTATAAGGATTCCAATTAAAGAAATAGCATACGGCTACAAATTTCCAAATGGAAATACGATTGGCGGACAAATCATTGGACGCGGCACTTATACATTAAGACATATTTCCTATTTGGACAAAGAAACAACTGCAGGGAAGCCTGGACCAGAATGGACCGTTGGAGCACAAGGTGTTGAAGTTGAGATTGATATGAGCAATTATACTTACAAAATTTTGAAAGCCGTATCTGTCATTGATGTTGGGAAGGTATTAAATCGAGAAACTGCTTTAGGACAGGTGAAGGGTGCGATGAGCATGGGACTTTCCTTTGGCGGCAGGGAAACGTTTGTTTTTGATTCAATTGGGAGAGTGCTTAACCATCAATTCAGAACGTATCGTCCCATCCGATTCGGAGAGCATCCTAAATACATTGTAGATTTTGTTGAAACTCCGCAAATTGATGCACCATTTGGAGCACGAGGAGTTGGCGAGCATGGATTAATTGGAATGCCTGCCGCACTTGGAAATAGTCTATCTGCAGCACTTTCAACTCCGATAAACTATTTACCTTTAATACCTGAATTACTTTGGAGGATGAAAGAAGGGGGTGCTGCCGGTGGTACAAACTGATATTGAATACTATAAACCAAAGAGCTTGAAGGAAGCCGTTGAATTGTTTTATCAATTAAAGCATGAAAATAAACAGCCCATATATTATTCCGGAGGCACAGAAATTATCACATTCCGAAGATTAAATCTCATTCATACGGGAGCCGTCATTGATATAAAAGGAATACCCGAATGCATGACTCACGAATTGGATGCAAATTTTTTAATTACGGGTGCGGCACTTTCCTTAACTTTTCTAGAAGAAAAAAACTTTTTTCCATTATTGAGTAAGACCTCTCAAGGTGTGGCGGATTACACAGCTCGAAATAAAATTACTTTAGGCGGAAATATTTGTGGGCAAATTTTTTATCGAGAAGCCGTTTTGCCATTTCTATTAACGGATAGCCTATGTGTTATAGCTGGACAGGACGGAGTGAAAAGTCTCCCTATTCATATGGTTTTTAACCAAACTCTTAATCTTTCGGAAGGCCAGCTTCTCGTTCAATTAATAACTGAGAAAAGTTATTTGGAATTGCCTCATCTTACTATCAAAAAAAGGCAGCAATGGGAGACAGGATATCCATTAATAACCTTTGCAGCACTTAAAAAGGATGATCATGTAAGAGTTGCATTTAGCGGTTTATGCCCTTTTCCATTTCGTTCATTAGAGGTTGAAAGAGAATTGAATAATCAGCAAGTGTCGATAAATGAGAGAATCGATAATTCTATTAAGTATTTGCCAAGCCCAATACTACATGATATTGAAGGGTCAAAAGAATATCGTTTATTTGTTTTTAAAAATACAATGATGGATATTCTAATAGAGTTGGAGGAGAAATAAGTGGATATCTCACCAATTAACCGATTTAATGTTGCTCTTAATATAAATGATGAAATCTATCAAGTAGAAATAAGACCATTTAGTACCTTATTAAGTATTCTCCGACTTCAATTAGGACTGACAGGTACAAAACCAGGCTGTCTAAATGGAGATTGTGGTGCATGTACAGTTATGATAGACGGACTTCCATATAAATCATGTATCATCCTAGCTATCGAAGCAGCAGGAAAGAAAATAATAACGATTGAAGGGTTGAAAAATACCCCCATCCAACATGCATTTATTGAACAATTTGCTTTTCAGTGCGGGTATTGTACTCCTGGTTTCATAATGAATTGCCAAGCATTGATTTCAAAAGATCAGAATCCTTCAAAGGAAACCATTAAGGAATGGCTTTCTTCTAATATTTGCCGGTGCACAAGCTATGAGGAAATTGAAAAAGCTCTTTTGTCTGTCATAGAACATAATAGTAGAAATGAATAAAGAAATTAAAATTAAAAGGCATGGCTATGGAAGAGATGTTCATAGCCATGCCTTTCATTATTGTAAGTCTGATTCTTTTAGCTGTGTAAAAAAGAAGATGAAAATAACGATAGAGAGGACAAGGAGAAATCTTCCACCCTCTGAAAGCCTGATTACAGGTAAATCAGTTAACGGCATACCCACCATTCCCTTCAAATGTTTCTAAAAATTGTTGGATCAACAAAAAAATACTTCGTTACTATTTTTTTGTAAAATTTATATTCCCGTTTTAAGCATGGCAGTGTAGGTTCATGTTTCGGCGATCCGAAAATCGGACCACTTACGACAATTGAGAACCTGCTTGAACCTATGAACACACCAACAATCCGAATCTCATCAATAATTAAAAGAACTGCAACAATGACATCAACAACGTCTATTATCGTATTTACAAATGGCTCATCACGAAATTTACTTTCCAAGCGAGCCCTTCCAAATATTGGACCACTTAAAGAAAGACTAAATTCTCCTGGGTTAACGAAAACACCAACAAGTGTAATTTGACCAGTCAATAATAAAAAAGCAGTAACTAAATTAAGATCCCGTTGGAGGGAAGCGATGAGTTGAAGATCTTTTTGAAGTTTTGATTTATTTTGCAATGTGCCCACACCCTCCCAAGTATTTTATTCAAACTTTACCTAAATGTTAATTATTATGAAAAGTATTAGCGTAAATGCATCATGATGCTGTGAATTTCACCTTCTGTATAAATAGGAAATAAAAGGAGAACTTATGGATAAGGTGGTGGTATCAATCGATTTTCCTACAATTCACACGAATTTTTGGGATGCGGTCATAGCAATTCCTTCAATTATCATAATCACGCAGCTAATCAAGATTTTTTTTAAAACGCCGAAAAAGTTTGTTCCTTTGATTGCCATTTTACTTGGTTTCGGAATTTCCATTTTTATTAGCCATAAAAATAATCTTCTTGCTGGCCTATTTATGGGGTATTTTTATGGATATGCTGCAATTGGAAGCTACGCTTCCTTAAAAACTTCATTAATAGCCTTTAGGAAAAACAAATAGATTTCATTTTTTAAAAGGACAAGCCATGATAACGAATAATTTGATGAAAATAAAATTTGAATTTGATTGGCAGGGATATAAATGCGTGGACACAGAAACAATCTTATGGATCAGATAAAAGAAACATTTATCGAATCAAGTGATTTTTCATTTAAAACTCTGTATGTCAAGGATTCGACAATTGATATTTTGTTTTTTTCAAGTTTAGTCTCAAACGAGAAATTAACAGAAACATTCATCCCTTTATTGACAAGACTTGAGGGTTATCTTTTTCAAGAATATCTGCATAATATTAAAAGGATTCAAACAAAAGACTTTCAAATAGCTGTAGATATGCTTCTAAGAGGCCATATCGGGATCCTAACTGCAACGAAGGATGAAATATTCCTTGTAAGTATGACGGAACCTGTACAAAGATCGATAGAAGAGCCAAAGTCCGAATTAATTGTTCGAGGTGCCCATGAAGGATTTGTCGAAAGATTAAATACAAATCTTCATATGATTAGAACACTTATAAATAATAGAGATTTAGTTGTACATTTAATAGAACTGGGAACGAAAACAAAGACGAGAACAGCTATTATTTATCGAAATGACATTGTCAATCAGGAGATATTAACGGAAGTAAAGAGAAGACTTTCTTATATAAATATCGAGACAGATGTAATCATTAGCCCAGGCTTTATTGAGGAATTTATTGAGGACGATCCGTTCACAGTATTTCCGCAAATATTGTACACAGAAAGACCTGATCGTGTTGGGGACAATATCATGGATGGCCGAATTGCCATTATGACAGAAGGAAGTCCTGCTGCTTTAATTGTTCCCGTAACTTTTTTCTCTTTTTATCAATCACCTGATGATTATAATAGCAGGTGGACTACGGCTACCTTTATTCGATTATTAAGAATGATCAGCTTTGTAATTGCCATCACTTTCCCATCTATTTATATTGGAGTGGTTTCCTTTCATTTGGAAGTATTGCCAAATGAGTTAATAATTCCTATGCAAAATGCAGTTGAAGATATACCATATCCACCCATCATGGAAGCTTTTATTATGGAGTTAACAATTGAATTAATTCGTGAGGCAGGAATTAGGCTGCCTACTCCTATTAGCCAAACCATTGGCATTGTTGGTGGATTAGTCATCGGTGACGCTGTAGTAAAAGCAGGAATCGTATCTAACATAATGATCGTTGTTGTTGCGATAACTGCCATTTCATCTTTTGTCGTCCCATCGAATGAACTAAGTGCAGCTGTGAGGTTATTAAGGTTTCCACTTATGCTTATTTCAGCAACATTTGGATTCATTGGCTTAGTGTTCGGTTTTATATTAATTCTGATAAAACTATGTAAGCAAGAATCATTCGGTGTACCATATTTTTATCCAGTTGCCCCGTTTAGAGTTAATGGACTAAAGGATTCCTTTGTTCGGTTGCCTTTATGGTTAATGAAAAATCGCCCTCAAGACACTATGACAAATAGACAGAAAAAAATTAATTGGGTCAGAGGCTGGGACAAAGATGAAAAATAAAACAAAGAAAATATCGCCTGCCCAGCTTTTCTTTATCATTATTCAAACCCAAATAGGAGTGGGTATTTTTTCTTTACCAAATACGATGGCTAAGGCATCTAAAATTGATGGCTGGATCTCGCTTTTCCTCGGCGGCATCGTTGTTCAAATTTTTATTATGCTCTATTATTTTATTATGAAAAAATTCCCAAATAAAAAAGTAAAAGAAATTGTAGAGCTAATATTCGGGAAAAAAATGAAGATAATATTCGAAATTGGACTTTTGCTTTATTCAATTATTGTAAGTGTCCTGATTCTTAATTTATATACAAGAATGCTTGATAGATGGGTTTTACCGGAAACACCTAACTGGATCCTTTCCTTAATCATGGTTGTAAGTTGTTATTTTTTGGCGAAAGAAGAAATACGGGTTATTGCAAGATTTTATGTAATCGTATCTCTGTTTCTATTTATCTTTATAGCATTAATCATTTATTCGCTTAAGGATGCAAATATTTATTATATACTGCCAATTGGAAGCTCTGGCTGGAAGGACATTTTATTTGGCACGAAAGATGTCATTATTGCTCTGCTTGGATTTGAAATTATCATGTTTTTAACTGCTATGACTTCAGGAACTTTAGAGTTAAAAATTAAATTCATTACGGCTTCAAACATAGTCGTGACATTATTCTACTTATTAACAACTATCGCTTGCTTCTTGTTTTTCAGTCCGGCTGACATCCTATTAATACCAGAACCATTACTTTATTTAATAAAAGCCTTCTCATTTAAAATTATTGAGCGGACGGATCTTCTCTTTTTATCTTTATGGATTGTTTTGGTTTTCACGTCTTTTGTTTCCTATGTCTTCTGGGGTGCTGAATGTATAAAAGGCATCTTTAACAGCGAAAAATCTTCTAAAAATACATTCATTATATTAGCGATCATTTTTTTCGCGGCACTATTGCCATTAGATACTGAACAGTCAATGAATCAATTTAGTAAGTATGCTTCATATGCAGGATATATGATTATTTCCATTCCAATGGTCCTTTTACCGTTTGTTCTATTTAGCCGAAAGGGGCAGCAGCATGCGAAAGATAATTAGTGTATTATTCCTTTCAATTCCTTTGTTAACAGGCTGCTGGGATCAAAATTTATTAAAGGATGTAAGCTTGATTAACAGTTCTGCATTTGATATGGAAGATACCGATAAAATTTCAACTACTGTATCCATTCGAGCTTTACAAGGCTCCGAAGTGACGGGTGTGCAGAAGGCCAAAACCGAAACATTTACAGAAATTAATCGTACACCTCGTGGAGCACGTGACTTAATTGATCTGGAAGTGTCAAAAAAAATCGATGCATCCAAATTACAGGTTCTTCTAGTTGGAGAAAAGCTTGCAAGAAAAGAGTTCTACTCGACTCTAGACGTTTTCTATCGAGATCCCAAAAGTGCTTTAAATGCCAAGGTAGCAGTAGTAAAAGGAAAAGCTAAAGAAGTCATAAAATTAGGGAGTGAAACTGATTTATTAGTAGGTGAATATCTTTCAGATTTATTAACAAGTGCCGAGGAGGCGACTATGTTGAAAAATAATGATATCCAATCGATTGGCACAATCATCTTAGATCCAGGCCAAGATATAACTGTTCCAGTCATTCATCGTATTGATCATAAGACTGCCAAAGTAATGGGGGCTGCATTGTTTGACGGCAAAAATTACTCAGGAATGGATTTAAATAAGGACGACTCGATCCTATTTCAACTGTTAAAGGGCAATCTTTCTAAATTAGCGAGACTAACTATGAAGGTCAACGATACGGAAAGTATTAAAGATTTTATTACGATTGATATTTCAGACGTAAATAGAAATTTATCGATTGAAGCGAAGAGCCCTTCTGCTATTCATGTTCATTTAAGCCTTGAATTAAAAGCAAAAGTAGTAGAATATCCACAAGATGTTTTGGATTCACAAAAGGAAATTCATAAGCTTAATAGCATTCTCTCAAAAAAGCTGACTGACCAAGCACAAAAAGTAACACAACAGCTGCAAGAAGCAAATTGTGACGGGTTAGGTATTGGGAGAAGAATGATCGCTCTGCATCATAAAATATGGAAAAAGCTTGATTGGCACTCTGTGTATCCAACTATAACTTTTAACACAGATGTGAAAGTAAAAATCATCCAAAAGGGGATAATTAATTAGTTAATGAGCAGACTTGGAATATTTACATATTACATGGAAATAATAACAGCAGGACTTATTAGAAGGATGATCAAAATGATCTATGTATATAATGATTTCGGCGGCACACATACTACATCACTTGCTGCATCCTACCATTTACAAAAGCTTCCGACAAATCGGGTGCTAACTAGGGAAGAAATTTTAAATGTTCCGTATTTTAATAAGCTTAATAAGTCGGATGCTGGAAAGTTTATTTTTCATGGTAAAGATGAAGATGGACATTCTGTTTATACTTTAGGAAGAAGATCGTCTAAGCTTGTTGTTCCGGCATTAAAAAATCTATATCAATTACTCGAGGAACGGTTTCAAATAGATGAAAAAATTATTTTTTCTAACACGTCACCAACAGTACCTTTTGCTATGACAATGGGAGGTTTTTTTTCAAGAGGGTTAAAAATCGATTTTATTGGTGTACCCTTATTAGTCGCTGGAGCAAAGAAATCGTGTCTAAATATCCATAAGCTAGTAGAGACTACTAAACAAATTGGAAGCAGCACCCATTCCAAGGTAACTGTAATTGAAAATAAGAACTTTCAGGCGTAAAATAACAAATTCCAGAAGAAAAACAGACTATAATTTTGAATGTCTGTTTTTTTGTTTGCTATTCCTAAGAAAAACGAGCAAAATGAAAAAGATAATAATTCCACGAGCAGTTTAGAAAGTAGGGAATACTTTGCCTAAATTTATGTCATTAGGTATTTCGAAAGGTTTATTCGAAACATTACAACAATACGGTATCACTAATCCAACACTTATACAAGAACAAGCGATTCCTTTTGCATTAGAAGGAAATGATATCATTGCTCAGTCCGAAACGGGATCGGGGAAAACGCTTGCCTTTATATTGCCAATCATTGAAAAGATTGAACCATACTCCTCAACTATTCAAGCATTAATTGTTACACCCACAAGGGAATTGGCACTGCAAATTACAGATGAAATTGAGAAAATAATTTCAAAAATAGATGGAGTAGAGGTTTTAGCGGTTTACGGCGGGCAAGATGTGGACAAACAGCTGAAAAAGCTTAAGAAAAATGTTCAAATTGTTGTTGGTACACCAGGGCGATTAATAGACCATATTAGAAGGGATACCGTGCAATTATCTAATGTTTCTTATCTCGTTCTCGATGAAGCTGATCAAATGCTTCATATCGGATTTCTAAAAGAAGTTGAAGACATTATTAAGGAAACCCCTGCTGAACGTCAAACAATGTTATTCTCTGCGACCGTCCCAGCGGAAATTAGGAAGCTTGCTAAAAAGTATATGAGGGATCCAAAATACATCCAAATAGAGAAAAGACAAGGTCCAGCAAAAAATATAAAACAAGTGGCCATTCACACAACTGACCGCGCGAAACAAGGAACGCTTATTCAACTAATTGAAACTCATCGACCATACTTAGCCGTTATTTTTTGCCGAACGAAAAGAAGGGTCAGCAAACTATTTGAAGAGCTCAAATCAAAAGGGTATAACTGTGACGAACTACATGGCGATATTTCACAAGCAAAACGGGAGCAAGCCATGAAACGCTTTAGGGATGCAGAAACTCAATTCCTCATTGCAACGGATGTCGCGTCACGAGGTCTTGATGTTGATGGTGTGACCCATGTATTTAATTATGATATTCCTCAGGATTCCGAGAGCTATGTTCATCGGATTGGCAGAACTGGCAGGGCAGGAATGAATGGCCTGGCTATTACGCTATACTCATCAGCAGATAGAGGAACTCTTGATCTCATTGAAAAAGAGCTTAACATTACAATTAATAAACAAAATATAGGCAATACGGATAAAAAGGATGAGGATAAAAATCGTTCGAAAACTAATCAGGATAGAAATAAGGATAAAAATAACTGGGGAAAGCCAAGAAAAAAACAAAATGATAGTGAATCAAAACAATCCACAAAATCAAAAAAACACAATTCAAAAGCAATAATGGAGCCAAAACCATTCAAAGGGAAACCCTCCAAAAAGAAACGTCCAACTATGAAACAAAGGAGAACGTGAACATGCTAAAGTCAAAATTTAAAGAATTTATGTTAAAAGAACAGCCAAACATAGTCTTATTTAAGGAAGAAATAGACTATGCCAAGAAACAGCAACTGATTACTGAAGAAATGATTGTTACAGAAAAAAATGATGCTTCAGTATTTAACGATGCTTATATTGAACGCAGTAATAAGGAAACAGAAGAACTACTTGCTGAAGAGTCGTTGGATTTTTTTGATCAGCCTCTTAACTATTTGCATACCCATAAAAATGAGTTTATTTACATTGAATCAAGCCGTTTTAATAAAGTGGGTACAGATTCGTTATGTATAGAAGTAGATGATGTCTTTAGTACATATGAAGCTATGTTAGGTTTAAAGCTGCAGAAGAAGCATGAAAAGTCC
This sequence comes from Bacillus sp. JJ1773, assembly GCF_036962035.1. Lineage (NCBI taxonomy): Bacteria > Bacillati > Bacillota > Bacilli > Caryophanales > Bacillaceae > Bacillus > Bacillus sp. JJ1773. Next base: position 47,834 of record NZ_JBALNX010000030.1, on the reverse strand, counting down.
ATTAAAACCTTTTTAACAAATAAATTAAAAGGGGAAGCAAAATTTAGTTTACTGTTTTCTCAAGCCGATGGTTTATGGGATTTCAATTTTGCACTTAATGGTGTGGAAGGCTTTACAGAAGAAATGACAATCGGCGAAGCATGCAAGCTTATTTATCTTTTTCTATTTAAGCTCTTAGAGGCAGTTGAAGATCATAATCAATAAGGAAGAATTCAATAATAAACATATTTCATAAATTTTTATTCTCATTCATATGAATCTTTTAAATGAGGAGGGTTCATATGAATGACATAAAGGTGTTATGCGATCAATTTGCAAAAATATTGAACGGAAAAGGGAAGTTTAACAAAGGTGTTTGTTCTGTAGAAATGCAGCGCGATTTTAAAGCATCAGTTCAAGGGCGTCCAACATCATCAGTTGTACCAGCAGGCTTTTCATTTGAGGCATTAGATCAGAATGGAAATGCCCTAAATTTAGCTGAAATCGCTATTTTAGAAGAGGAAATCCCAGGCTTTATGCATGCGGTTGTCTCACAGGGAATTTTCGTCAGCGCCTTACACAATCACTGGATTTTTACGAAGCCAAATATCCTGTATATACATTTGCAATCCGTTGAACCACCACTGAATTTTGCAAAGAAACTTGCCTATTCCTTTCATGCTTTAACAAGTCATCCCATTCAAAAAGAATGAATCTTTATGTCTAGGACAAGAATTTTTTCATCATGTGTGTTAAAATTTCTGCATCGCTATATTTGTCATTAAATCGTATAGCTGATAGATTGCTATAGTAATTCAAAATTAAATGGAGAGTGTATACATGTTAAAGAATTTAACGAAATGGATGATGATTGGATTCGTTTTTTTATTTGCAGCAAATCTCGGAACAATTGCACTCGCAGCTAATGGTAGCAATGGTGAGGAAAGTATTAATGAAAAATTTGGACTCCCAATCGTTGTATATGGGGAGAAATTATCCTCTGCCCAAAAGGATGAGGTACGAAAATTATTAGGCGTAAACGACACGAGTAAAGTTACTGAAATAACGGTGACTGGAGATGATTTGGTCACCTACATTAAAGGGGACAAGCGTGCGAATATGTATTCTTCCGCAAAAATCACCCGAAAAGAAGCGGGTGAAGGACTTGTCATCAAACAAGTTACCCCCGAAAATATTACCGAAGTAACGGATGAAATGTATGCGAATGCGCTTTTAACTGCGGGGATACAGGATGCAGTAGTAGAAGTTGCATCTCCAGTGAAAGTTTCAGGACACTCGGCATTAGTCGGGATTTATAAAGCCTATGATGAAGGAAATGGCGAAGGATTAAATACAGAGCACACCGAGGTTGCCAATGAAGAGCTAAACCTTGCCACTCAATTAGCAAAAAAGGAAGGCATGGATCAAGATAAGATTACAGAGCTTTTGACAGAAATCAAAAAAGAGATTGCCAGCCGAAATCCAGCAACGAAGGAAGAAATTGAACAAATCATTAATGATCAATTAAAGACATTGGAAATCCAACTGAGTGAACAAGATCGTCAGCTGCTTATTGATTTATTCGAAAAAATGCGCAGTTTAAATATTAATTTTGACAATGTTCAATCTCAGCTCGAGGATATTTCAAAGGATATTAAGCAGCGCATTGAAGATGCTGTAGGTGATAAAGGGTTTCTGCAGGCTATTTCCGACTTTTTTAAGAATCTAATCGACAGTATTAAAAGTATTTTTTCATAATGGAAGGACCTCTATTTTCTATGGAGGTCCTTAGTTCTTTTATTCCGCATTTAGTTCAGGAAATTTTATCGGTGTATTTATTTGATAGTGGTCCCTGTATGAACGGTATGTCACAATACGTTCTTCCCCAGCATGTACGTCCAATTGGAGTATATACGAATTTCTACATTCAAGAGAATACTGTACCTCATCTTTTTTCAATTCGTAAAAATAAAATATTTGCCCTAATAGCTCCTTTTTCTTTACACTTGTATCCGGGTGTTTTCGAATAAAATCAGCCAGCTGCACAACTGTTGTAGAAGAAGTGCCAGTCACCGCATATATTCTTTCTTTAACTAGAGCAGTTGTGGAGTGTAAAGTCGTTTTTGCTTTGTGTAAAAACTTATTAAGTATTCGGTTCATTTCTTGATCTCCTCTGTCATTTATTTTTCAAACATGACATTTATCATGGTTTGTACATGACACGTATGCCTTATAATTCTCTATTCAATTATATATAATAAGAAAAAACTGAGGGAAAGGATACACTTAATATGACCAAACAAAAGCAAATTCATTTAAGAAAACAAATAGCTCCTTACGAAAAAGCAAATATGAAAGCCAGTGTTTGGCAAATGATAAATACATTAATTCCTTTTTTCTTATTATGGTTTCTAGCATATAAAAGTTTAACAGTATCCTACTTATTAACGCTTTCGATTGCTGTTGTGGCTGCCGGTTTCCTAGTTCGGATTTTCATTATTTTTCATGATTGCTGTCACTATTCTTTCTTTAAAAATCGAACTGCTAATAAAATTGTTGGAACGATTACAGGGATCATTACCATTTTTCCATTCAGCCAATGGCAGCACGACCACTCTGTCCATCATGCCACAAGTAGTAATTTAGATAAGCGTGGGGTCGGCGATATTTGGATGCTCACAGTTGAAGAATATATCTCTGCATCGTTTTGGGAGCGTTTAGCTTATCGATTATACCGTAATCCGTTTGTCATGTTCGGCCTCGGCCCGATTTATCAATTTTTAATTATGAATCGCTTTAACAGAAAAGGAGCAAGGATGAAGGAGCGGCTCAATACTTATTTAACAAATATTTCGATCGTTGCACTATACAGTCTAATGTGCTTGGCAATTGGATGGGAATCGTTTGTATTAGTTCAGGCGCCAATTTTCTTAATCTCGGGTTCAGCTGGAATATGGCTTTTCTATGTTCAGCATACATTTGAAGATTCATATTTCGAAGCAGATGAGCATTGGGAGTATGTAAAAGCAGCAGTTGAAGGAAGCTCTTTTTATAAGCTTCCGAAGCTGCTGCAATGGCTAACAGGGAATATCGGCTACCACCATGTCCACCATTTAAGTCCAAGAGTGCCTAACTATAAATTAGAGGAGGCACACGAAAATACAGAACCGTTAAAGAACGTTCCAACTGTTTCATTAAAAACAAGCATCCAATCACTTCGCTTCCGACTTTGGGATGAGTTAAATAATAAGTTTGTTACTTATAAAGAGGCTTCTTATTACATGAAGAAACAGAGTGAAAGAGAGAAACAGCTTAATATTATTAAATAATCAACTTCGTTAAAACTTCCTATAAATAAAGGCAAGGGCCTCACATTGAATGAGAACCTTGCCTTATTTATGTTAAAATCAAAATACGGAAGAAATAATTAATTTATTTGAGGTATAAGTATGGTAAAAAAGTATTTAACAACATTAAAAAGCTCAGGAATCGCTCCATACATTTGGAGTGTTTTTAGTATACTGCCTTTTTATTTTATTTTTCAATTTTCATCAACGATCGATATCATTATTGGAATCATCCTGACCATTCTCTTTTTTGTCACATACAGGCTTGCGTTTATTTCAAAAAAGTGGCCAGTTTATTTATGGACTTGTATTCTTATCGGTATTTCCATAACCATGACCATTCACTTTCAATTTGTCTATTTTGCTTTTTACATTGCCTACTATAATGGAAATATAAAAAATCGCATAGCTTTTTTAACGCTATATATCATCCATTTAGTAGCCACAACTTTTTCAATTAATTATAACTTTATCCTGAGGGATGAGCTTTTTTTTAGTCAATTGCCATTTATAATTATTATTTGGATTAGTGTCATTCTTCTTCCATTTAATTTGTATAATAAGAAAAAACAAGAGAAGCTTGAAGAACAGCTTGAATATGCCAACAAGAGAATTGCGGACCTGGTGAAACAGGAAGAACGCCAGAGAATCGCCCGGGATTTGCATGATACATTAGGGCAAAAGCTCTCTCTCATTGGATTAAAGAGTGATTTGGCAAGAAGATTAGTGTACAAAGACCAGGAACAAGCACGAAATGAAATGAAGGATGTTCAGCAAACGGCTAGAACAGCATTAAATGAAGTACGAAAAATGGTTTCTCAAATGAGGGGTATACGAATAAAAGAGGAACTTGTTAGCATAAAGCAGCTTCTTGATGCAGCACAAATCGAATTCATTTGCAGAAATGAACTAAAGCTTACGAATGTATCCATTTTTCTTGAGAACATTCTCAGCATGTGTATGAAGGAAGCAGTAACAAATGTTGTTAAGCATAGCAAGGCTACTAAATGTAAAATAACAATTGAGCAAACAGCAAATGAGGTCTGTATAAAGATTAAAGATAACGGGATTGGTATCGGAAGCAATTATGACGAGTTAAAAGGCAGCGGATTACTTGGTATTAAAGAACGGCTGGAATTTGTCAATGGCACGCTTGATATCATTGAACAAGATGGGACTGCCATTACGATGAAAGTACCAAATGTTATAAAGCAGGCAGATTAGGAGGAACATTCATGATTCGTATTGTCATTGCAGAGGATCAGCGCATGATGTTAGGGGCATTAGGTTCACTGCTCAATTTGGAAGATGATATGGAAGTAGTCGGAAAAGCGAGCAATGGAGAAGAAGCGATTTCACTCGTAAAAAAATATAAGCCAGACGTTTGTATGATGGATATCGAAATGCCGGAAAAAAGTGGACTTGAAGCGGCGGAAGAATTAAAGGACTTCGATTGCAAGGTCATCATACTAACAACATTTGCTAGAACAGGTTATTTCCAAAGAGCATTGAAGGCTGGTGTACGTGGCTATTTATTAAAGGATAGTCCAAGTGAAGAGCTGGCAGACTCAATCAGAACAGTGATGGCCGGAAGAAGAATTTATGCCCCAGAATTAATGGATGATGTTTATAACGAAGAAAATCCTTTAACAGATCGGGAAAAAGCGGTTCTTGAGCTTGTGGCAGATGGAAAAAACACGAAAGAAATTGCTGATGAATTGAGCATTAAAACAGGGACTGTTCGAAATTATATCTCGCAAATTCTAGATAAGCTTGAGGTAAAAAACAGAATTGAGGCCATAACTCAGTCGAAGGAAAAAGGCTGGTTTAAATGATAAAAATAATTTTTTAAAAAATTTGTAAAAACCTCTCGACAAACGACCATGAATTGTCGGATAATTAAAATAACAATCACGACAATTAGAAATTATTTAAAAATAATATTTAATTCTCTTTAGTGTTAATCCTAAGGAACTTTTTTAGTGATTGAATAAATCATTTAAAGTACACAGCATATTAAAAGGCAGGGAATTGAAGAATGAAAGACCATCAAATTGAAATTAACTTAGCAACAACTAGAAAAGAAAAGCCGGCGTTCGACAAGCTTGAATTCGGAAGAACCTTCACTGATCATATGTTTATTATGGACTATACGGAAGGAAAAGGCTGGCATGATCCGAGGATTGTTCCGTATCAACCTATCACTTTAGACCCTGCAGCCACAATTTTTCATTATGGACAGACTGTATTTGAAGGGTTAAAAGCCTACTTAACAAAGGATGAAAAAGTTTTTTTATTTAGGCCTAATAAAAATTTTGAACGGTTAAACCGATCAAGCGCTCGCTTGTGCATGCCTGAACTGGATGAAGAGCTTGCATTAGAGGCATTGAAGGAGCTAATCAGAGTAGACAGAGACTGGGTCCCTAATCTTGAAGGCACGTCTTTATACATTAGACCTTTCATTATTTCAACTGAAGTCCATTTAGGTGTATCAGCCTCTTTAAACTATCAATTTATTATTATTCTTTCTCCAGTAGGAGCTTACTATAAAGAAGGAATTAACCCAGTAAAAATTGCAGTTGAAACAGAATTTGTTCGTGCAGTAAAAGGCGGCACTGGTGATGCAAAAACGGCAGGAAATTATGCTGGCAGTCTGAAAGCACAAGAGGTTTCCGGCAAAGCAGGCTATTCTCAAGTATTATGGCTCGATGGAAAAGAAAAGAAGTACATTGAGGAAGTTGGCAGTATGAATGTCTTCTTTAAGATTAATGGCGAAATTATTACTCCTGAACTAAATGGCAGTATTTTACAAGGTGTTACTCGCGATTCTATTATTCAACTTATAAAGCATTGGAATTTACCTATTGTTGAACGAAAAATTTCTATGGATGAGGTCTATCAAGCAAGCTTAGATGGAAAACTGGAGGAAGCGTTTGGCACTGGAACAGCTGCTGTTATTTCACCGATAGGCGAATTTTCATGGAAAAACGAAAAACTGATTGTAAATAATGGCGAAACAGGTCCATTAGCGAAAAAATTATATGATACTTTAACAGGAATCCAAAATGGAACACTTGAAGATCCCTTTGTATGGTCTATTGAAGTATAAAGAACTGCTCCTATGCAGTTCTTTTTTTAATGGAATTATTTTACTTGCATTATATAATATTCATGCTATTCTATGTATGAATATTATAAATATTTTCATTCTACTAGGGGCGCCTTTTGAGGCTGAGATGAACCCTTCGAACCTGATCTAGGTCATACTAGCGTAGGGAAGTAGTTAACGATTACGTATTTTTCAACGTATTGACTTAACCGCTTTCCTAATGGGAAGCGGTTTTTCTATTTTTTCGTGTGTTATCGCAACACAAAATAAATATTAATTTTCAGGAGGAGAATGTAATGGAAACGGTTAAAACGAAAAGATTTACTGACAGATTATTTGAAAATGTACAGCCTATTTGGGAAAAGAATCACAATCATCCTTTTGTTCAAGAATTGGGGAAGGGAATATTAGATAAAGAGAAGTTTATTCATTATATGAAACAAGACTACGTGTATTTAATTGATTATTCGAAACTTTTTGCAATAGGTGTTATGAAGGCGCAGGATCTAGAAACAATGGGGAAGTTTGCTAAAATTCTGCATGAAACGTTGCATTTTGAAATGGAATTACATAGGAAGTTTGCCGCGGAATTTGGGATTTCTCGCGAAGAATTGGAGGCAACAAAACCTACTCCTATAAATTTGGCGTATACGAGGTATATGCTGCATGTCGGTCAAAATGGCAGTTTAGCGGAAGTGGTTTCTTGTTTGCTTCCTTGCGCGTGGGATTATTGGGAGATTGGGAAGCTTTTAAGAAAGCAGTATGGGGATCAATTATCTACTAACCGATATGCTAAATGGGTAGAAACGTATGATTCTGAAACATTTGGCAATGGAGCTAAATGGCTGATTGAACTAATGGATGAACTGGCAGAAGGGAAACCAGAGAGAGAGCTCGCTGTCCTTGAGGAGCATTTCCAGATGACTTCGAAATACGAGTATTTATTCTGGGATATGAATTATTACAAACAGGACTGGCCAATTTAAAGAATTAGACGGTGGAAATATGACATTAGAATTAAAGAATGTATCTTATGCCTTTAAAGATAGAAATCAAGAAAACAAAATACTATCAAATCTAAGCTTAACAGTACCTAATGGCGAGTTTGTCTCTTTGATTGGAAGAAGCGGAACAGGAAAAACGACTATATTAAAATTAATTACCGGTCTGCTTAAACAAGATTGTGGAGAGGTTTTTCTGAATAAAAAACCAATCACGCTGGGGGATATTGGCTATATGCCCCAGCGTGATTTGCTCCTCCCTTGGCGTACTATACTAGAAAATATTATGATTTCAGTTGAAATTCAGAAGAAAAATGGGCTTACAAAAGACAAAGCAAGAGAGTGGCTTCAACGAGTAGGTTTACTAGAGTACGAGAATTCATTTCCAAAACAGCTATCAGGAGGGATGAGACAAAGAGTTTCTTTTCTTCGGGCCTTATTAACAGGCAAGGAATTATTATTGCTGGATGAACCGTTCGGAGCGCTTGATTCCTTAACGAAAAAAGACATGCAGGCATGGCTGCTGTCGATATGGCAGGAATTAAACAAAACGGTATTGTTTATTACCCATGATTTGGAGGAAGCATGCTTTTTAAGTGACCGAATACTCTTGTTGCACCCTGATAAAACGCTAGAAGAAATTCAGGTCAATCTGGAACGTCCTAGAAAACTTGATATGCTGCATGAAAAAGAGCTAATTACTTTAAGACAAAGCCTGGAGAAGAAGATTGCCTATGAAAAAAATTAAATTATGGATACAGACTTATAGTTTATTTCTCCTATTCTTCTTGACAATCTTACTCTTATTAGAATGGCTAGTACAAAGTGAGTTCATTCCTGCCTTTATCATTCCGGCACCAACAAGAGTGATCTTATCAATTTTTGAAAATTGGAAGCCACTATTATTAGAACACTTGCCAGCTACGATGATTGAATTTCTAATTGGATTTCTCCTAGCTGTTATTGGAGGGATTGTGTTGGCAGCAGGGATGTTTTTTTTCAAAACACTAGAAAAAATGCTTTATCCTGCAGTGTTAATTTCGCAAATGATTCCAATCATAGCCTTGTCGCCAATTTTCGTCCTTTGGTTCGGCTATACGATTTGGAGTAAGGTCGCGGTAACGATTCTTATCTCATTTTTTCCTATTGTTGTAGGCACATATGACGGACTTAAATCGAGTGATCAGGAATATAGCGAATTATTGCGTTCCATGGGAGCAAACCGCTGGCATATCTTCTTAAAATTAAACACTCCGATGGCACTTCCTTCTTTTTTCTCTGGGCTAAAACTTGCTATCGTTTATGCTTTAGTTGGTGCGACGATTGGAGAATGGCTAGGGGCAAGTGAGGGCTTAGGATACTATAGCCGCAGAATGTCAGGAAATTTAAATGCAGAAGGAGTTTTTGCAGCCATTATGATCCTAACTTTACTTGGCATCCTTTTATTCGCCATTGTTAAAGCAGCAGAGAATTATATATTGAAATGGAAAAATGTAGAATAATTCACATATGGAGTTGCTCAGAAGATGAAAAAATCACTGTTATATCAACTATTATTGATTGTTATCGCCATCATGTTAGCAGGCTGTAACGCAGGGCAAAACGAAACGAGTAATGCAGATAAAATGGAAGAGCTAGAGGATTTAAGCATTATGCTTGATTGGTATCCGAATGCAGTTCACTCAGCCATTTATGTCGCTAAAGAAAAAGGATATTTTGAAGATGAAGGTCTAAATGTAAAAATTGAAATGCCTGCCGATACGAACGACCCATTGAAGCTTGCCGCCACTGGAAAAGTTGACTTAGCAATCAGCTATCAAAGTCAGCTTTTAGTTTCAAGAGCGGAGAATATCCCTGTCGTCTCCATTGCAGCATTTGTGAGACATTCCCTTGATGCAATCATGTATAAGACGGAAAGCGGAATTCAATCTCCAAAGGATTTAGAAGGGAAAAATGTTGGCTACCCATCGGCTTCAGTAAGTGAGGCCGTAGTTTCATCAATGGTCGAAATTGACGGCGGTGATATGAGCAAGGTGAAAATGACTGATGTTGGCTGGGATTTAATTGCCTCCTTAGCAACTGATAATGTGGATGCTCTAGTCGGTGCTTATATTAACCATGAGCAGGTTCTATTGAAAAAAGAAGGATACAACATTGATGTTCTTCATTTGCCGGATTATGGTGTCCCTGATAATTATGAGCTAATCATCGTAACAGGTGAAAATACATTAAGCAATAAGAAAGAGTCGATTGAAAAGTTTTGGCATGCGGTCACGAAAGGCCATGAAGACGTGAAAGCAGACCCTGATGCTGGTCTCCAAGTTTTGCTTGATCATGAAAATGATAGCTTTCCACTAGATAAAGAAGTCGAAAAGGAAAGCTTGCAGGTTCTCTTACCATTAATGGAGGATAAGGATGTGCCATTTGGCTATCAAGTAGAAGCATCTTGGGAGAATGTTGCTGATTGGCTTTACAAATCAAAGGTTATAAAAGAGCCGATCGACCCGAAAGAAGCCTTTGAAAATATCGTGTCAAAAATATAAACAAAGGAGTGACAGACATGCAAAAAACGAAAAAACTTACCTTAACTGCCATCATCGCAGCGATCACCACAGTTTCAAGCAGTTTCATTTACATTCCAGTTGGCTTTGCGAAAATTTTTCCAATTCAGCATTTTGCCAACGTCCTATCAGCTGTTTTACTTGGACCTTGGTATGCAGTGATTCAAGCCTTTCTTTCTTCATCGATTAGAAATATGCTCGGAACCGGAAGTTTATTTGCTTATCCAGGCAGTATGATTGGAGCATTTCTGGCTGCGATGCTATATCAAAAAACGAAGAATATTGGGATTGCTGCTACAGGGGAAGTCATTGGTACAGGGATTCTTGGTGCAATGGCAACGTACCCAATTGCTGTACTTCTATTAGGGAAGGAAGCAACCTTATTCGGATTAATACCTGCTTTTACGATGAGTTCATTTACTGGTGCAATTATGGGATATGCACTACTAAAAATATTAATTAAAAATAAGGCGATCGGAGGGATGCTTCATGAAAACAGCACTTACAATCGCAGGCTCTGATTCTGGCGGCGGTGCAGGAATTCAAGCAGATTTAAAGGCATTCGCCGCGCAAGGAGTATTTGGAATGTCAGTCATTACGGCCGTTACCGCACAAAATACACAAGAAGTAAGATCAGTACAAAATATTGATCTTTCCATCATCCGGGATCAAATAGAAGCGGTATTCGATGATATACAAGTTGATGCTGTTAAAATAGGGATGCTTTCTACTGCTGAAACAGTTGAGGTAGTTGCCGGTTCTTTGCAAAAATATAAACCAAAATACATTGTATTAGACCCAGTCATGGTTTCAAAAGGCGGACATCACTTATTACAAAAAGAGGCAATGTCGGCCCTTAAGGAAATATTAATTCCGCTATCAACAGTTGTAACCCCCAATATTCCTGAAGCAGAGGTATTAACTGGAAGTAAGATTAACTGTGAAGAAGATATAAAGGATGCCTGCGTAGTCATTAAAGCACTAGGGGCGGGTTCAGTTCTCTTAAAAGGCGGACATCTTAGCGGAGAGCCTAATGATTTATTCTTTGATGGAAACAGCTTTCAATGGATAAAGGGAGAAAGAATTCATACAAAAAATACACACGGTACAGGCTGTACTCTTTCATCTGCTATTGCAGCCAATTTAGCAAAAGGAGAGTCTTTATTAGAGGCGATACGATCTTCAAAAAACTATATCACGACCGCCATTAAACATAGTCTTGAACTTGGACATGGCCACGGCCCTACGAACCATTTTTATGAACTCTATGAAAAAGCAAATCTGCTATTTAAGCAAAACTCCTAAACATTTTAGCTTGGAGGACAAATGATCATGAATAAAGATACGATTAAAAATTTATTTACGATAATAAAGGAGCGCAATCCACTTATTCACCATATTACAAATAACGTAACGATAAACGATTGTGCAAATGCAACACTTGCCATTGGCGGTTCACCCGTTATGGCTACAAGTATCGAAGAGGTTGCAGATATGGTGAGCTTGGCTAATGCACTTGTCATTAATTTTGGTACGATTGATGATTTGACCTATAGTGCGATGATTCGTGCAGGGCAAGCCGCAAATGAAAAGGGAATTCCAGTCGTTTTTGATCCAGTCGGTGTTGGGGCTACTCCATTTAGAACGAAAAAAGCATTTGATTTTCTGAAAAAAGTTCATGTATCCATTATAAGAGGAAACGCAACAGAGGTTTTTGCCCTAATTGGCGGTAAGGCCGTAACAAGAGGGGTTGACGCTGGAGACATTTCAATCTCGAAGGAAGTACTAGCTATTAAGACTGCAAAGCAGCTTAATACAATAACTGTCATTAGCGGCGAGATTGACGTAGTTTCCAATGGAGAAAAAACCGTCAACATAGAAAATGGTGATGTTTGGCTAACCCGTATTACAGGAACAGGCTGTATGACAGCTTCTTTAATCGGCTGCTTTGCCGGAATCACAGATGACCTATTTTCTGCCGCCATCGCTGGAATGTCAGTTATGAGTTTAGCAGGAGAAAGGGCAAGAAACAGATTACAAGATTTTGATGGGATCGGGACTTACCGTATCAAGCTTATGGATGAGATATCGTTAATGGATGGACAAATATGGGAAGAAGGTGTTCGTTTCGCATGAAACCAAACTATACATTATATTTAGTTACTGAAGAATCAGCTCCAGTTGAAAAGCTTCTCCAAACCGTTGAGAGCGCTGTGAAAGGCGGAGTGACGATTGTTCAGCTCCGTGAAAAACAAAGCAGCGGAAAGCTTTTTTACGAAAAAGCAAAAAAATTAAAAAACTTGCTAGATCAGCATCAAGTGCCACTTATTATTAACGATCGAATTGATATTGCTCTTGCCGTAAATGCTGCTGGAGTTCATATCGGCCAGAACGATCTGCCTTTGTCTGCCGCCAAAAAAATAGTCCCCGCCTCTATGATCGTGGGAATCTCTGTTTCAACGGTCGAAGAGGCTGTGGAAGCTGAGAGAAATGGAGCAAATTATATAGGAGTCGGTGCAGTATTCCCAACAACATCAAAAAACGATGCCAAACTGCTTCCTGAGGGGATGCTTCAAGCCATTACGAAAAAAGTTTCAATCCCAGTAGTAGCTATCGGGGGAATTAAAGTTGATAATTTATCGGAGCTTCCAGAAAAACACATCGCTGGTTATGCAATTGTTTCCGGTATTATGAAGGCCGCGAATCCTTACACAGCGGCTGAATCCTTTAGAAAAACAATTAGTCTAAGAATTAGCAGGTCATAATAAAGACCCACGATATCGATAAAAGATGTCGTGGAATTTTTTTTTTGACTATTATTTCTGCTTTTTATATATTTAAAATAATATTTTCAAAGCTTTGAAGCGATCCCACATGTGTAAATAACCATAATTTATAGGTTTTTTTTTGAAAATTATGTCGAATGCACTTCACTTATGTTAATATTTAATAATGTACTACATTAAAGCATGGAGGTATTTACATTGAAAAAATCTTTAACAATCATTTTTGCCGCTATTCTATCATTAACTCTAGCGCTTACAGGTTGCGGACAAAAAGAAGAAAATCAATCAACAGGAAATGAGTCTGATGCTGGAAAAGGCCCGGAAAAGGCCTCTGTCAACATTGGAATGCTTAAATTAACGAGCTCAGCACCATTATTTATTGCATTAGAAAAAGGATTTTTCGAGGAAGAAAATATAGATGCAAAAGCAACTTGGTTTGAAGCAGCACAACCGATTGCAGTTGCAACAGCAGGTGGCAGTGTAGATGTTGGTGCTACTGGAATTACTGCGAGTCTATATAATATGGTTGCTGGCGGACAGAAATTATGGATTGTTGCTGATAAAGGCCGAGAGCAGAAAGGCTACTCTTCATCTGCCCTGCTTGTACCGAATGATTCTAGTGCAGCAACGATTGAAGACTTAAAAGGAAAGAAAATCGGGATTACTCAAACAGGCTCCACATTCCATTATATGGCAGGTAGAGTATTAGAAAATCATGGCTTAAGCATTGCTGACGTTCAATTAGTACCACTCAACAGTATTAAGGGTCTAATGGAAGCTTTAAATAGCAAGCAGGTGGATGCTGTTATTTTAAATGAGCCTAATATTTCAACTGTCGTACAAGAAGGATATGGAAAAGTCATTTCTCAAATTGGTGAAGAAATCGATTATCAAACTTCAGGAATTTTCTTCTCACCAGCATTTGCAGATAATAAAGATGCAGCAAAAAGATTCTTTAAAGCTTATATCAAAGCATCCCGATACTACTATGATGCCGTTTTAGTGAAAAAGGACGGAGAAACTGTACCAGGGGAAAACTATGATGAAGTTATAAATATCATTGCCAAGTATACGGACCAAGATCCTGAGCTTATCAAAAAAGGGCTGCCATATATGGATCGTGACGGTAAATTACTTGAGTCTGACATTCAAACACAAATTGATTGGTATGCAAAAGAGAAACTTATCGACAAAGCTATAGATAGCAAAGAAATCGTCAACACACAATTGTTAGAGGAAGCACTAAAAGAACTAGGGGAATAACATCATGAGAATAGTCGTAGAAAACGTCAGTAAGAAATTTGCTGATTCCAAAAAAAGAGAAGTAACGGCTCTTGAAAACATTAATTTTTCCATCGAAAATCAAGAGTTTGTCGTTCTCGTTGGTCCGAGTGGCTGCGGAAAATCTACCTTGCTTAATATTGTGGGAGGATTAATGTCGCCAAGTGAAGGACAAGTATATTTTGAAGGCACTGAAGGAAGGGAGCCCAATTTAGGAATCGTCTTTCAGGAAATTGCATTATTTCCATGGCGTACCGTTTTTCAAAATGTCGTTTACGGACTTGAAGAAAAGGGAGTCAGTAAAAAGGAAAGAGAAGAAAAAGGGAAATACTATATTGATATGGTAGGATTAACAGGTTTTGAAGGTGCTTATCCTAAGCAGCTTTCAGGGGGAATGAAGCAGCGTGCAGGAATTGCCCGTGCCCTTTCTGTAGAACCTGACCTCCTTCTCATGGATGAACCATTTTCTGCATTAGATGCACAAACTAGAACGATCATGCAAGAAGAGCTTTTAACGATTTGGAATCGCACTAAATTAAGTACGCTTTATGTTACACATAACATTCAGGAGGCAGTCTACTTAGCAGACCGGGTTATCGTGTTGTCCCGCCATCCCGGCAAAATCAAAAGCATTATTCATATTGATTTACCAAAGATGGGCCGAGATGAAGAAAAGTATCGTAGCCAATTTGAACAATATTCCACAGATATTTGGAATTTAATACGCCATGATGCTCAGGAAGCATTGAAGGAGGCGTAGAAAATGAGTGAAAATAAACAAATCATCAAAAATCGGGTTGGGTTTCTGGAACGGAAAATTCCAACCTATGCATCCGTTTTAGGAATTACAGGACTTTTGCTCATTTGGGAGCTTGTTTGCCGTATGAACATCGTCCCTCCACTTTTCTTACCGGCACCAACAGCCATCGTAACAGCCGGATGGGAATTGATTAGCAGCGGGGAGCTTCTAAAAAACCTTTTAGCAAGTCTATACCGAATTGGTTGGGGCTACCTTCTTGGTGCCACTTTAGGTATTATTATTGGTCTCATTCTTGGCTTTTCAAAATGGGCTGACGCGATCTTTACACCAATCGTGTATTCAATTTATCCGATTCCAAAAATTGCTTTACTCCCGCTTATTATTTTATGGTTCGGAATTGGGGAATTGCCAAAAGTCGCTATTATTGCTCTAGGTGTATTTTTTCCAGTCCTAATTAACACCTTTTCTGGTGTAAAAAGCGTAGATCAAATATTAATAAAAGCAGCGGTCACATTTGGTTCAAATCATTTTAATGTGATTCGGAAGGTCATATTGCCTGGTGCACTTCCGACTATTTTTGCTGGTCTTAAATTAGCAGCCGGTACAGCTCTTTTGCTATTGGTATCTGCTGAAATGATTGCTGCACAATATGGGATTGGCGCAATGGTGCTGCATTACGGAAACCTGATGATCACCAATAAATTAATGGTAGGCGTTTTATTACTTTCGTTTTTAGGACTGCTTTTTAATCGAGTGCTTCAGTGGCTGGAAAGAAAGCTTATTCCGTGGAAATAGAATCTGGGACAATTCCTTACACAGGAATTGTCCTTTTTTAAAGGGATTTTTCTAGACATTACAGAATGATAATATAAGCAACATATAAGATAAAAGGGGTTTAGAAATAGTGATGATTGAACAACGATTACAAGAGCTTGGTTTAACATTACCCGAGGCAGTCCCTCCACTTTATAGCTATGTACCTATTGTGATCCACAATCATATTGCGTATATTAGCGGCCAAGTGCCCCGGGTGAACGGGAATATCCCTTATAAAGGCAAGGTAGGTGTAGTGGTAACGATTGAACAAGCGCGTGAATTAGCAGAAATATGTGTGTTAAAGGCATTAAGCTGCTTAAAAGAAGCTATTGGGAGTCTTGATAAGGTGGAGCAGGTTTTAAAGGTAACTGGTTATGTGCAATCGGCCCCTGAATTTTCACAGCAGCCAAATGTTTTAGACGCTGCTTCTGAACTACTAGTGAAAATTTTCGATGAAAGAGGGCGCCACGCAAGAACGGCCATTGGGGTAGCCGAGCTTCCAAGCAATACTCCCATTGAGATTGACTTTATCATTGCCATAAGGGAGTAGGAAGGGAGAGACCGATGATTTCATTAACTGATATACAAGCGGCAAGAGAGATAATTAAAGATTTTACTTATGTCACACCGATATTGAAATCAGATCAATTATCGAAGGTTTGTGGCAATCAAATCTATTTGAAGTCAGAGCATTTACAAAAAACAGGTTCCTTTAAAATTAGAGGGGCTGCCAATAAAGTGATTCAAGCCGTTCAAGATGGGGCAAAATATGTGACCGCAGCTTCTTCTGGAAATCATGGGCAGGCAGTGGCCTATATTGCGAACCAATACGGAGTTCCGGCGACAATTGTCGTCCCTGAAGATATAAGCTTTTGTAAAGAAAACGCTATAAAAGGTTACAATGGCCGTATTGAAAAATGCGGCACAACTTCAGCTGAGCGATTACCGCGAGCGAAGGAAATAGCAGCACAAGAGAACGGGATCTATATTCCTCCATATGATGACACTTATATTATGGCTGGGCAAGGAACAATTGGATTAGAAATATTAGACCAAATCCACGATGTAGATGCAATTATTGTTCCAATTGGCGGCGGCGGTCTTATTTCGGGCATTTTAACAGCTATAAAGGAAAGGAATCCCAAAATAAAAGTAATCGGAGTAGAACCTGCCTTGGCTAACGATACATATCTTTCCTTTGAAAAGAAACAGATTATTTCCATTCCAGGGACGAATACGATTGCTGATGGTTTAAGAACGAATCAGCCCGGAGATGTCACTTTCCCTATACTAATGAAGTATTTGGATGATATCGTTCTCGTCAGTGAAGCTGAAATCCGCAGGGCCTTCAGCTTTGTGATGGAAAGAATGAAACAATTAATCGAACCTTCAAGTGCTACAACAGTTGCAGCAGCTATGTTTAATAAATTGCCATTCCAAGAAAAAAAGATCGTTACAGTAATTTCAGGCGGAAATGTTGATATCGAAAAAATTTCAAATTTTATCACCGATACGCAAATGTGATACGATATTTGTATAAAAAACATTTAAGGTGGCTTTAACGAAATGAAAACAATTACAGCATCAGAACTTGCTGAAAAAATCACAAAGAATGAAGAAGTTATTATTCTGGATGTAAGATCTACTGATAAATACAATACCTACCATATTGATAATGAAAATGTACGTAGTTTAAACATTGAAAAATCGAACATTTTTTCTTTAAACGAAGATGATATGGACGTGATTTCATCCTTGCCCAAAAACGAAGAGATCATCGTCACTTGTACGACTGGAAATTCGGCAAGAAAATGTGCTGACATATTATCAGAGAAAGGCTTTAATGTTACTCTGCTATCAGGCGGTGTTACAGCTTGGAAGGAATTAAATGATTAATATGTCGTAACATTAAGAAGCAGTCAGTTGTAAACACGGCTGCTTCTTGTTTATGATTATTTTTTTCGTGAATCTGATAAAAAGCTTATTCGATTAAATAAATAAACACAAATAAGAAAAATGATATATCCGCAAAAAGAAAACCAGTGCTTCCAAGAATCTTTATGGATAAAAAATCCGATTTCCTCCGCGAGCTTTTCTGCGCATGCCATTAATAAGCTTATAACTATAATAAAACCCGCTTTTTTCCAGACATTGATCCTATTCATCATAAATAAAAAAAAGACAACAAACAAAGGCAATCCGATTAGAGTAAACACAATATTAATAGAAAAAACATCCGGCAGAAATCTTTCTGGAAAAGAATACATACCTATGCCAACAAAAAAAAGATCAAGATAAGTTCCTAATAATGAAGCAAGAAGTATTGCAGGGACCATTTTTTTAATCTCGAAGAAAAATGGCCTTTTTTGTAATTGCTGCAAGTTCGAGCCTTTCAAGTGTTTTGCAATAGTCATTTTCAATCTCCCCATCAAATTTTTCATTTGTTTCGACCAAGTATTGAATGACCTTCCAATCTTTAAACCAGTCCCCCGGTTCAGCTGGCGGATGCACTCTATTTTTCCATGCAAATTCTAGCCTCGGACTATAAAATTTAGATGCACCAGGTGCGTGTTGGCAAGATTTAATACTAGGTTTCAGCAACGTTCCAGGGGCCCCTTCATTGATATCATTAAATATGTGCGGCCAGTAATCCTTTCGGGAACCTGTATGTGGATGTTCATTCGCCCAATTCTTCACAAATATATGCCGTTCTTTATGACTAAATAAAACGGCATACAGTCTCTTTCCTAAAAGGATCCGTTCATGCAAGCTTTCAAAATGGTGTAGCGTCTGCCCAACTAGCTTCAGTTTCCCATTTTCCATAAATGGAAAAAGAATATGGTTCATCGAAAGGAAATCCTGCAGCATAAATTCTAATGTCTCAAAGACATTCTTTTTATAAGCGGGATGTTTGAGCACCCTTTCTTCAAGATAGCTTTGTTCATTAACAACTAGGGCCATAGTAAGAATATATGGATCATGATTATACAAAAAATGATTCCAAATAGTTTCCATGAACGAGGATATATTTAAATGAGGCAAAAGGTGAAATAAATTTCTTCCCCTCTTTAGACTTTCTTCATAGATTAAAAATTGCGGGTAAGCATCTTGAAAAATCAGCCAATTTCCTCGTTCTAAAAAGGAAAAAAAAGAATCTGCTTCTTTTCTTGAAAGCAGTCTTTTCAGGAAGCTGCCTTTTAGATCCGTCATATTCCAGCCGCCATTTCGCGATACCATATGCCCGAGAAAGGCCCAGTGAATCTCTGGAAACCGGTTATAGAAATCTAAATAAGCTTTCGTTCGGGTGATATTGTTTTTATTTAATAGTCTTGTCCGATCATTAATTTTCTGAATAAGAGACTTTTCTTCGGGGGAGAGCTCAGTTTTGAAATTAAGCGTCCCGTTTTTTTTCTTTAAATCTTTCTTTATATGAATAAGCGTTTCGGAAAGTGGAGGTTTGTTTTGTTGAAATATTTTTAATAAGATGATAATCACCTTCTCAAAGAATTCTCCTGTTCTGTGATGAATATGTATTTGTAAGACTCATATTACGAGGAGATGAATGAGATTGATGAATAATGCCATTTTGGATGGAATTAATGAACTTATTGAGATACTAAGGAAAGACCAAAAACCCGATGGAACTTGGGATTATCCATTTGAAACAGGCATTTCCACAGATTGCTATATGATTATTTTATTAAGGACATTAGAAATAAATGATGAAAAGTTAATTTTGGATTTAACGAAGAGAATTTTAAGCAGACAAGAAGGGAACGGGGCTTGGAAGCTATTTTATGATGAGGGCGATGGAAATCTCACTGCAACTATAGAGGCTTACTATGCGTTGCTAATATCCGGATACTATCAGAAAAAGGACAATAGATTGAAAGCAGCCAAAAGCTTTATTTTGAAAAAAGGCGGCATTGGGAAAGCACATATGTTTACAAAAATCATGCTGGCAATAACTGGACAAATGAATTGGCCAAGGTTCTTTCCCGTTCCATTGGAAATGATTCTGCTTCCGCTATCATTCCCAGTAAATTTCTACAGTTTTTCCGATTACGGAAAGGTAAATCTTGCCCCAATCATGATTCTTGCAGATCGAAAGTTTCAGCTTAAATCCAGCTTCAGTCCCGATTTATCAGATTTAATCATTCAGAGAGGATCTGAGTTTGAAGGTGAATGGGATGAATGGCGTTCTATTTTCTCAACCATTGAAAAAGGGATTAAAAGTTTAATAGGATTGCCAAGCCAAATTCATAAAGAGGCAACAGTACAGACGAAACAATTTATGCTTGATCGTATTGAGCCGGATGGAACCCTTTATGGATATTTTAGTTCTACATTTCTAATGATTTTTGCTTTTTTATCCCTTGGAGTTTCAAAAAAAGATTCCTTAATTACAAAGGCAATAAGTGGATTATTGACTATGAAGTGTGAAATTAAAGGACTTCCCCATATGCAATACACAACCGCAACCGTGTGGAATACTTCATTAATCAATTATGCTTTGCAGGAGGCAGGCGTTTATGATAAAGACGCAATGGTGAGAAGAGCAAACCATTATTTGCTGAAAAAACAGCAATATAAATATGGAGACTGGGTCGTAAATAATCCAAATGCATTTCCAGGAGGCTGGGGTTTTGCTGATATGAATACGATCCACCCAGATGTTGATGATACTACTTCTTCTTTAAGATCGATTGCCAGAAGTGTCATAACGAATCCGAGTTACCGTCAATCATGGGAAAGAGGGGTTTCATGGGTAATATCCATGCAAAACAACGATGGGGGCTGGCCTGCTTTTGAAAAAAATACAAATAGCAAGTTTCTGCAGTTATTGCCAATTGAAAAGGCTGAGTATATTTTGGCTGACCCTTCTTCTGCAGATTTGACAGGGAGAACACTTGAATTTCTCGGAAACTATACAAATCTAGCAAAGAATTATTTTGCAATCCAAAAGGGAATAAACTGGCTAACTACAAGCCAAGAAAAGGATGGTTCTTGGTATGGAAGATGGGGGATCTGTTATATTTACGGGACGTGGGGCGCCGTAACAGGGCTAAGAGCAGCTGGTGTTTTACCCGGAAATCGGACTATTATAAAAGCGGTCAACTGGTTGCAGCAAATCCAAAATCCAGATGGCGGCTGGGGAGAGTCTTGTAATAGTGATAGTGAGAAAAGGTATATACCTTTAAATATTAGTACATTAACGCATACTGCTTGGGCGGTGGATGCACTAATTTCGGTATATGAACAGCCAACTAAAGAAATAAATTCTGGGATACAGTTTATTTTAAATAACCTTAATAAAGATGACTGGACAACTGAATACCCAAAGGGCCAAGGATTGGCAGGTGACTTTTATATTCACTACCATAGCTATCGCTATATTTTTCCATTACTTGCCTTAGCACATTATCAGAGAAAATATTCTTAAAAACTTTATAATAATTTTTTACAATTCCTTACTCAAATTAACCCAGAATAATGATAAAATAGGCAATATTACCATTTAGTTTTCGAAGTCAGGAGGAGTACTACAATTGAACTCAAAGTTTAACAAGCCAAAAGGATTCAGTGAAATATTAGATCACACCTTTAGTTTAAGTAAAAATCGATTTAAAGATTTTTTTATGATTTTACTTATTTTAATAGGACCGATCTATTTGCTTCAGGCGATTATTCAGCTATTTTCCGGAGTTAGCTTCTTCAGAGAGTTAAGGAGTGGGGATGTTTGGTATGAACAAATTCTATCTGGTCTTGTTGAAACCGAAACATCCGTATCTAGTATAGGAGCGGATATTGGTTTAATCCTCACAGGTTTACTTGGTTTCCTATTATTTCCGGTTGCAGAGGGAGCGATTCTATTCGCCATTAACCATATTCGAAAAAATGAAGAATATACAGTTGGATCTGTTATTAAAGAAGCCTTTTCTAGGTTCTGGCCCATGATTGGCAGCAGTATCTTGTTTGGTTTAATCACATTTGGTTTAGTGATTGTTCCCATTTTCTTTGTTAGTATAACTGGATTCATTGGATCTATTTTGCATCCGGCCATTGGAATTCTATTAGCTATTATTCTCTTCCTGGGCTGTGCAGTTGGAATTGGCTATTTATTAACTCGCTGGAGCTTTTATTTTGGTTCCGTTGTACTAGATCGGGAATCCCCTGGATTTTCAAATAGCTGGAGGCTTACAAGTAATCGGACGTGGATATTAATAGGGCTATATCTTTTATTCTTTCTAATTATTTCGAGCATTAGTTTTGCAGTGGAAATGACGTTTAGTATATTCCTAGGCTATAGTGTATTACTGTCAATCATTTCAAATTTGGTCACTTTATTTACTACTATGATTCTATCAGTGGGCTATGGAGTGATGTATCTTGATTTAAAAATAAGGCATGATGCAGATGACTTAAAGGAAATGATTGATGACTATCATAAATATTAATTACCTATCAAAGTTAGGTGATCATTAATGTTGGAAACGAACAAGGCAAAGGATGAGCTTCAGCGTATATTAGATGGCAAGGAATATCGAGTCTATTATAACGATTCTAAAAGTATGATAGAGGTTTGGTGGGAAGAAGCGAAAAAATGGATGGCAGAGCAACTCTCTAAACTTTTTCCTTCCTTCGAACCAACTAGCGGTGCATCTGGGTTTATTTTAATTGTTATTCTTATTATCGTTGTTGTTTTGCTTAGTATCAGTGTATTTATTATTGCCCGAAATACGAAACGAAATCGAATGCTTCGTGACCAAAAACCCCTTCAATCCATGAAGGAATTGAATTGGTCGTTTCAGCAGCATTTATTAGAAGCAAAGAAACTTGAGGCTTTGGGCGAATTCACATTATCAACCCGGCATATGTTTTTAGCTCTGCTTCTTTATTTGCATGAGAAGGAATGGCTAGAGGCAAGGATTTGGAAAACGAACTGGGAGTATTATGATGAGCTCCAGAAAGTAAATGCTAGGTGGGCTGAACTGTTTTTTCATCTTGCCCAATTATTTGATGAAGCAACATATGGAGAGCGTGAAATTATGAAAGTAGAATACGACAAGTTCCGCAGTGACGCTATGTATTGGCTGGAGGAACTGGATGCTGAGCTTGAGGGATAAGGGGGGATGTCAATTTGTTGAAATCTATTTCAAAGGGACGAGCATGGATTTATCTGCTCGTAATGCTAATCTTATTTACGCTAATTAGTTATTTCTCTTTTTCTCCAGAACCTATGCATTATCCAAATTATGTAACAGACTCTCCCTCTCCAACAGGTGTAAAGGCATTGTACACGTATTTAGGCAAGGAAAAGAAAGTGAAGAAATGGTCCCATGCCCCCAATCTTTTGAACAATGGAGAGAAAGATCAGTTACTTATAATGGCAGAACCATATTTCTTCCCAAAAAATGAAGAATTGCAAGCTTACATCAATTTTATGGAAGCTGGTCATACAATTCTATTATTGAAAAAAAACCCTAAAGGGATGTTTGATTTGACAACCGCTCCAATTAGCGGAGAATCGTCATCTGGTGATGCAGCTGAAGTATACAGCCGCGATGGCAATAATTATCGAGCAGAAATTAGCTCAACTGTACGTCTTCAGACAAATCAGCAGGATGAAATATTATTGTCTGATCAAGCAGGTACAATTGCAGTAAAACGTCCTTTCGGCGAGGGACAATTAATCGTTTCCATTGCTCCGGAGTGGATGGCAAATGAAAAAATATTAGACTTTGATCATACTACTCTCCTCTCTGTTCTTTTAACTGAGGAGGACGCACATACGATATTATTTGATGAATACATACACGGCGGGGAGAACGCCGCAAAGTTGTCAGTCTTATATCCAAAATGGTTCTTGCTGCTGATGCTGCAAGGGATACTCATTGCTGTTCTATTTCTATGGCACAAAGGAAAGCGATTCGGGCCTATCTATTCTCCAAGGGAAGAAACGGTTCGATTTAGCGATGAGAGCCTTCAGGCTTTGTCGGCTTGGTATATTCGCGGCCGGAGATATCATGATTCATTATTAATACAGGCAGATTATGTAAAGCTTCTCATGCAGGAACGATGGGGAATTCCTTATGGTAAACGATGGATGGACCTCTCCGATTTTCTGGAACGGAAATGGATAAATATGCCACGAAATGAAATTCAAACTTTTCTATTAGGCTTATCCACAATTTTAGCTAATGAAAAAGTAAACAAACAGGAATACTTACTTTGGTCGAGAAAGCTTGATCGTTTAAAGAAAGAGGTGGAAGAAAGATGAGGACAGAATTAGCATCCTTACTGGAAAAATATGAAGAGTGCATTATAGGCCAAAGATTGAATCTAAGGCTATTATTATCAGCCATATTAGCGGGGGGCCATGTGTTGTTAGAAGGGGTTCCAGGTACTGGTAAAACACAAATGGTACGAATTCTTGCTAGCCTTCTTGGAGGCAGCTTTAACCGTATTCAATTTACTCCAGATCTCCTGCCTAGTGATATTACAGGCAGCACTATTTATAACATGAAAGACAGCAATTTTCAAACATTAAAAGGACCAGTATTTACTAATATTCTATTAGCTGATGAAATAAACCGGACACCTGCGAAGACGCAAGCCGCATTACTAGAAGCAATGGAAGAAAAGCAAGTGACCATTCAAGGAGAAACGTATCAGCTACCCGATGTCTTTTTTGTTGTGGCCACGCAAAATCCAATTGAATTTGAAGGAACCTATCCGTTGCCAGAGGCACAGCAGGATCGCTTCTTATTTAAGCTACAAATTGACTTCCCCGCTTTTGAAGAAGAGAAGAATGTTTTAAAGCAGGTTATTGAAGGTAGATTTGACAGTAGTTTAGTTACTCCAATACTTGATATGAACAGTTTTATGTCGATAAAAACGGAAATTCAAAAAAATACGATTGGAGATGGCGTATTAGACTATATTATGCAAATCGTACGAAAAACACGTGAATCAGAGTCTATCCGCTTTGGGGCAAGTACGAGAGCAGCTATTTCCATTGGAAAAGCAGCGAAAAGCTGGGCGTATCTTGCTGGTAGGGATTATGTAACTCCAGATGATATTAAAATCGTCGCAAAATCGGCGTTAAGACACCGAATTCAGTTATCTCCACATATAGAATTGGAGGGAGTGACCGTTGACCAAATCATTGAAGAACTTGTGGGGTCGACTCCTGTTCCAAGATAGAGGGGTAATGCCGACAAAAAAATTAGTGATTATTTTCTTTATCCTTTCTTTCGTTTTATTGATGGGAACTGTATTGAATATCTCATGGAAATTTGTGATCATCGTTAATATTTTTGTATTTTCTGCAAGTCTTCTAGATTTACTGTTATCACCAAATAAAAAGCAGATTATTCTTAAACGTATTATTCCTGAAGAGATCGAAAGAGGGAAAACATATTACATCCAAATCGAGGTAAATAATAATTCACAGCAATCCTTTCATTTTAGAATCATAGATGGAATCCCTCAAGTTTTTCATCGTCCTTTTCCTTTTCAAGGAAAGGCTGTAATGGGTTCTTCCACCATACACTCATATGAAACGAAGGCAAGTGTGAGGGGAAGATATGAGATAAATAAGCTTTATTTCCGCTACACCAGTTCCTTAGGCTTATGGGAAAAGCAGATAACGGTCGAATTACATGATTCAGTTAAAGTCATTCCCGATTTATCGGAGACGAAGCAGTATTTAGAAAATGCTCAGCAATTTTTGTTATACGAGGGTGTAAAAATCCGCAAGATGCAAAGTGGATCAGGGGATTTCGCCAAAATTCGCAGCTATGTTGTAGGGGATGATCCTCGTAAAATTAACTGGCGGCAAACAGCCAAGCTGCGAGAAGTGATGATAAATGAATATGAACCAGAGCATGGAAAGTATATTACGATATTAATTGATTGTGGGCGAATGATGGGAGCTGAGCTGGAGAAGGGAAATCGGCTTGAAAGGTCGTTAGAAGCAGCTCTTACCGTAACTGCAGCTGCTCTTCAAAAAGGGGATTATGTGTCCGTCTTGGCATTTTCAAAGGAAGTGAAAGTCTTTGTCCCTCCAGCTAAGGGGATGGCTCATTTACAGACGATTCTTCATGCCATTTATAATCTAGAAGTGGATGCAGCTGAATCAAATTTTGCTGCTGTCCTGCAATATTTAGAAACGATGCAGAAAAAGCGCAGCCTTCTTTTCCTATTTAGTGATGTTACGACTTTTCTTCACGAGGAAACAGCGCTTGCCTATTTAAAACGGATTAGACAACGGCATTTATTTTTAATGATTGGCCTGGAAGATGTGACACTATTAAAAACAATCAATACAAAGCCTGACCAAGTACAAAAAGCAATGATAAAAAGTATCGCACAGCAGCAAATGCTTATTAAGAAAAGGGAAAAGCTTAAATGGGAAAAACAAGGCCTCTTAATGGTAGAGGCCGTTGAGGAAAAACTAGCAGTTACAGCCGTTTCCCATTACATAGATATTATAAATCGGAATCTATTATAGCTTGTTTTTTCATTAATGATAGCTTGCCAATCACAATGTAAAGGATTAGACCTATGACCGTTATGAAGGCAACGATATACTTTGCTTCTAATGGTATTGCCGCGGGTGTTATAAATCCTTCTATGATTCCAGCAATGACAAATAACGGAATGGTTCCAAGCAATAATTGAACAGATCGGTTGGCTTGCTGCTTTAACTGAAAGCCTCTTGAGAAATTTCCTGGAACGAAGAGCTTATAGCCCATTAACAATCCAGCACCGCCCGCAATAAATATGGCTGTAAGCTCAATCATTCCATGTGGGACGATGTATGCCCAAAAATCATAAGACTTCCCATGATTCCAAAAGAGGGCGGCAAGTGCACCAACAATGATCCCATTATAAATTAATAAATAAATGGTTAATATTCCAAAGGTGACACCGCCGGCAAAAGCCAAAATCGCTACCTGAATATTATTCGTCATAATGCTGGCAGACATGAATGAGGAATCAACCGCTCCATCACTGCTACCTAACTTGGCAGGGTCCACTCCTTGTGCGATATCTGCTGGAAGAATGGAGTAAATATGCATCGGGTCATCAACAACTGAAAAGAAGCTGCCTACCGCGCCTATAGTAAAAAGAAGCATGGCGGCAATAATAAATTTCCATTGTTCTATTAATAAGCCAATAAACTTTATCCTAAAAAAATAGCGGATTTGTTTCATACTTGTCACTTGATTTTTATACAATAGATTGTGTGATTTTGAAACGAGAGCATTTAAATATTGGGTAACGTCTTCATTAGGGAAATAAGTTTGACTGTATGATAGATTGTGAGCAGCTTTTTGATAAAGCTTGTAAAAGTGGTGAATGTCCGTACCTGAATAATTCCTTTTTCTTTTCTTTATCGATGCTGCCATCTGTTCAAGCTTCTGCCAATCTTCACGGTGCTGCTTTATAAATTGCTTAACATTCATATTGACACCTCTTGGTTACTGCTTTTCTCCTTATTATAGTAATTTTGTAGAAAAATAGAAACAGCTAGAGAAATATTATGAAAAAATGGAGGGGATCCCATGAACCAAGACCGTATTGGAATAAAAACTCCAGAATATGTATCATTAAACTTTCAGCTGGCTGGTCTTGGAAGCAGGACTGCAGCTTATTTAATCGATCAGATCATCTTAATCATAGTAAACATTTTGATTGTAATTGTTCTTTTTATGGTTTTATATGGACAATCCGATCTCTTGCTATGGGCTGAATTAAATTCTGTCCCTGTTGCGATCGCGATTATTTTACTGTTCATTCTCAATTGGGGGTACTTTTTTGCATTTGAATACTTTTCGGGCGGGCGAACAATTGGCAAGAAAGTATTAGGTCTGCGAGTCATTCAAGAAAATGGCCACAGTATTACTCTGCTATCAAGCTTTATTCGCAATTTCCTCCGTATTATTGATTCACTGCCAGCCAGTTATTTTCTTGGCATGATGATGATCTTTTTTCATTCTAAGCATAAGAGAATAGGGGACCTTGTCGCTGGAACAATCGTTGTACATGAAAGAAATACTAAAAAGAAAAAGAAGCTATCCCCTATAGAAAAAGAAATTGAAAAACGCGGATTGGCAAAAAATGATCTCTTTGTAGAGGAACAGGTTTTGAAAACATTCGGAGCGAAGGATTGGAACTTAGTTAAAACGTATTGCAGCCGGTTTACTCACTTACCAGAAGAAGAGAGTATCAGACTGACAAGGCAAGTAGCTGAAATATTGCTTCCAAAAGCAAGGGTGGATACAAGAGGGAAAAGCTTTCAGGACTTAGAAAACAATCTGCTCGTCCTATATTTACATTTAAAGGATGAATGGGAATATGAGCTATGATAACTAAAGGAAAAAGGCTAAGGGAACGGATTGAACGTCCCTTTAGCCTTTTTTGATTTTAGAAGGATTATTAATTTTATACAAGACTGGGTCGGCAACGATAAATTCTTCCTCCACATCTTTGCCTTTCGGTAATTTCTTCTTAACGATTTTCCCATCGAATTCAAGTGTATCACCAGGTGCCAGTTCGTATTTCTTCAAGGTCTTTGAATGTGAGCACCATGATAGTCCAACATCAATTGGATTTTCTTGAAGGATGACAACATTCTCCAGAATAATAACTTCATCATTTTCTTCATTAAAGTTATTCCAGCTTAAAGCGAATTGTTTAACTACTGCGGTAAAATGAACCTTCTCTTCCGGAAGCTCAAGTTTAACCGGCTTTTCTTTCTTCTCATTTTTCTTTTTAGGCTCTTTTGTTTCTTCTATGCTTTTATTTTCCACAGGCTGTTTTTTTTCCATTTGTACCTCTTGACTAGAGGTAGGTGTGCTATGTGCAGTCGCATCGGTAAAGGTTCCTTTTCCGAAGCTTGAAGCCTGCATTTCTTTCAGGTAGGCAGGATGGATGCAGCATAAACTCCCGTCTTGAAATTCAATAATGATTGTATTTAATTCGTTGTTTTTCTCATAAACCTCATAGCCCTTTACTGTAACAGTATACTGAAGATTCTTTTCCTTATAGAGGAATTGTTTTTTGACCTCTTTCGTTGTTGATAGGCCCCATTCTCTTACTTTCTCCGAGTAATGGTTTTCATCGATAAAGGTTTCATATTTCCCTTTTGGCGGAAGATAGGTTATGGCATCAACAGTTGTAGTATTATCCATTAGTACTCACCCTTTAATTAGATTTGTGTATGCTTATGTAATAGATTACGGTTAGATTATCATGAAACTATTCTTAACTCAATCTTAAAGAGTATGATGGTCATCACAATCCTTTGCTCAAATAAATGTTACTTTATTTTATGAGAACAATAATCAATTAATTGAAGTCCATTGCAAAGGAGAATCCTTATGAGCGAAATCATTAATAATCGAGAGCATACAATTAAGAATACAGAACGTCAAACCGTTTTAAAACAGATTTTTATTGATCTGCATAACGGAAGAAATGTAGATGAAGTAAAAGCTCATTTTAATGCATTTATCGGAAAAGTCTCCATTGAGGAAATTACTCAGCTCCAGCATGATTTAATGGAAGAAGGCGGAATTCCGATGGATGATTTGCAGCGTCTGTATGAAGCCCATACGGATATATTCAAGGGGTATATTGTGGAATCAGAAAGTACTATAAGGCCGGAAAATGAGCCTGGACATCCTATTTATACATTCGTCCAAGAAAATCATGAGCTTGATAAGTTAATAAAATCAAAGGTCCAATTACACTTACAACAGTTTATCGATGAAGATTCAGCTGAAAATGTTTACAAGCTTTTGGAGGATTGCAATCTTTTATTAGATATTGATAAGCATTACAGCCGGAAAGAAAATCTGCTATTTCCGTATCTTGAGAAGTACGGGATTTATGGTCCGACAAACAATATGTGGAGAATTGACGACTTTATTAGAGATGGCATTAAAGAGGCAAAACATAAGCTGTCCAATTATGATGGCAATAAACAGGAAATCGTGAATCTCTTTCATTTTATCATGGAAGAAGTAATCAATATGATCTATAGAGAAGAGCACATCCTTTTCCCGATGGCTTTGAAAAATCTAACTGAGGATGAATGGGTAAAGATCGCACATGAAAGCGATGAAATTGGTTTTTGCCTTACTAGCCCTGTAGAAGAATGGAAGCCAGAAAGGAAGCAATTAGGGGAGAACGCCATCTCAGAGGGCTATATTAAAATGGAAACAGGGATTTTATCTTTAAAGCAACTGGAGATGCTCTTAAATCATTTACCTGTCGACATTACCTTTATCGACCAAGACGATGTTGTCCGCTATTTCTCACATGGAAAAGAGAGAATTTTTGCGAGAACTAAGGCTGTAATCGGGCGTACTGTTCAAAACTGTCATCCGCCAAGAAGCGTGCATGTTGTTGAAGAATTATTAGCTGACTTTAAATCAGGACGGAAGGATACTGAAGATTTTTGGATTAAATTCCGGGATAAATATGTGTATATTCGTTATTTCGCCGTAAGGGACGAAAACGAAAAATATATTGGCACATTAGAATTCACCCAAAATATTGATCCTATAAAAGCAATAGAAGGGGAAAAAAGAATATTATCATAATCATTTTTACGGACACCATTCAGCATTGCTGAATGGTGTTTATAATTTATGAATATTAAAAAGAATAATACTTTTCTATAATAGGTCATGATAAACTAGTATATAAAATAATACTTAAAGAGAGGCTCAAAATGATAAAAGCAGTTTTTTTCGATTTAGATGATACACTACTTTGGGATCAAAAAAGCGTGAAGGAAGCCTTTGCAGCAACTTGTAAAATGGCAGGGGATCGTTATGGATTGGACCATAACCAGTTTGAAGCTGCTGTTCGAGAGGAAGCAAGAAATCTTTACTCTTCCTATGAAACTTATGAATTTACTCAAATGATCGGAATCAATCCTTTTGAAGGACTATGGGGGAACTTTTTAGATGATCATGAAGATTTTAGAAAAATGAAAGAAATTGTTCCTGGTTATCGGAAAGATGCATGGACAAGAGGGTTAAAAAGGTTGGGTATCGATGATCCAGACTTTGGGTTTGAATTAGCAGAGCTTTTCCCACAGGAGCGCCGTAAAACTCCGTTTGTCTATGAAGAGACTATTCAAGTTTTAGACCAGTTAAAAGGAAACTACAAACTCCTATTACTTACAAACGGTTCCCCTGATTTACAAAACACGAAATTAACGATTACCCCTGAAATAGCCCCTTATTTTGACCAAATTGTCATTTCAGGGAGTTTTGGAAGAGGGAAGCCAGATCCTTCTATTTTTGAACATGCTCTATCTCTAATGTCGCTGCAAAAAGATGAAGTCATAATGGTAGGGGATAATCTGATGACAGATATCCTTGGCGCCAATCGTACAGGCATACGATCTGTTTGGATAAATAGGGAGGATAAAGAACGAAATGAGGTTATTCCTACCTATGAAATCCGTCATTTGGAGGAGCTTTTTCAAATATTAAATGACATACAATGAACATAGGCATTTTTATCAAAGAGTTCAAGAAAGCGCTGATTTGCAAGATCATCAGCGCTTTTCAGAAAAAAATTAAGATGCCTTATTGGCAGGAGCAAAACGTTTTCGGATTCCTCCAACGATTAACAGCAATATAGGGATTCCAACCATATTTATCGGTAATGCATACTTCACCCAATATTTTTTTACATATTCGGCCCCAAATAACGTAATGGTTGGCTGAAAAATCGCTAAAACAAATGTCACGATTGCGACAAACCAAATGGCCTTTTTCCAATCCTTTATTTTTAGTAATTGCGCTGTTCCATAGCTTGCCGCAAAAAAGTATACAGATAGCTTAATAAAAACACTTAGAATCCAAATTAGAACCGCAACAATCTCCAAATTTTGAATAAATTTCATAATGGAAATAAAGCGGACCATATCTATAGCTGGGAACAATAGTTTTTGCGAGATGTGAGGGCCGAATACCATCAATACACTGATTGTCGCCGTGCTCACGAAGAAACCAGAGATGATGATCCCCCATACTGCCCTGGATGGACCTTTCTTTGGTTCATCCATAAAAGCAACAAGCATCATCATAATAACAGACTCGCCAAGAAATGAAAGTGGGGATAAGGACCCTTTTATGATTTGGATAAATCCGGTGTCAGAATAAATGGGTAATATTTTCTGAATATCAAAATTGGGTATCGTAAAAAAAACTAGTCCAGTTACCATGAGAAGAACGAGAGGCCCAAATACTTCACTGCAGCGTGCGATTCCTTCAATTCCTCCAATATTGGTGACGTAAATAATGACAATCAGCATCGTTACAATAAGCGACCACGATGGGGTACTAGGTAATAGGATGGTAATGGTAAACTGTGCAAACTCCCCTAGAATATTACCAATAACCGAATACCATTGAATAAAATAACATAAGACAATAGTTGTCCCAATCCATTTGCCCAAAATTTGTTTACAGAATTCAATCAAGGTTTGTTTTGGATAAAACAGTGCTACCCTTGTAGCTATCAAAACAATCACGATGCCTAATATTATGCTGATAATCGCGGAAATCCATGCATCTTGTTTTGCATCAATGATCGTTGGATTCACTGCCAGTAGAAGCATATTGCCTGTTTGAAAGGTGAATATTATCCAAAAAATTTGCAAACCAGTAATTTTCATTTATGAATCTCACTTTCTTTTAGCAAGATAGATGGGCCAGTCATGCCAATCCGCTTGATTTCAAAATTTGTTGTTACTATAATTTCAGCTTCTGAAAAATGCCTATCCCAATCCTTGCTTAACTCCTTCCATTGACGAGGATATTTTTTATGAATTTCTTCACCAAATCCAAAAATATCCTGACCGTATTTATGTTGGACTTTCTTTATCGTTTTAAGTGCTCTTTTTTCTTCTGTCTTTTCAAATACCTTTCTCATCTTATGAACATTTTTCGGTTCATTTAGATCTAAATGTGTATTGTTTTCGAGAATGGCTCCTTCCCCAGTCAATTTCACAGTAATTTTTATTTTATTGTCTCTTCCCAATTTTGTTACAATTTCACTATTTATTTTAGTTAAGATTAGACTTGCATTCCCATCTTCATATGGATTAGTAATAGTTATTTTTCTTAACACTCCTTTAATCCAAAGAAAGGCCCTGTTTTCCACATTATTTAAATAGCCAACTAATTTTATGTCTTTATTAAAAACAGCTAAACCTCCTATTTTCAAAACATCATTTGAAGAACTTTCTCCACCTGAAGATTTTCCCGTTTGAACTTTTGTGAGCTCTATAACTGGAAGAGATGGTCGAATACCATCGCTGATAGCTGCAATTAAAAAGTTTACTAAAGCAATGTCACCTCTTCCTCCGTATTCCTCATGCCCTTTAATGGCAGCAACAGCAGGAGGCTTTTCTAGTGGATCAGAAATATTGAGTGCTTCTAGTGCTGTGGCCTCTTTGACGACAAATATATCCGTCCGTAAACTTACATCAGATCCACGGGTAAGTGCATCCAGTTGATGCTTGACTCCTAACTTGGCAAATTCCTCCCCAAAAAATATAACACTTCTATGACCTACGAAGGCTTGTCTTGATAGCTTTTCCTGCATAACTTGTGTAGCATCGTTAACATTTTTTCCTTCTGCCGATATTGTAAAAGACTCATTTCCGCCCGCACTGCTGCCACTTTGAGATTGCATATTGGAAGGGATGACGATTTGGCCGCTAAGCTGAATGTTTTTTTTCTTTCCGAGATCCCATCCTGTTGCGAGCCATATAGCCCTTTCGTTTAATTCCTTGCGATCCCAGCAGCCGGTGGTGAGAACTAAGAACATGCAAATATGAATTATGATTATGCATTTTTTGATCATTTTTCTTCCCTGCCTTGACCAGGATTTGGTCTTTGTCCAAATGGAATTCGCATTTTATTCACACCGCTCGTAAATGGCGGTCGATAATTATAAGCCCATTTAGGCACCCTGATAATTACATCCTTCAAGCCTGAAAAAATCTGTGGAGCAAAAGGACTAAAATAAGGAACACCGAAGGAACGGAGAGTTACGAGATGAATTGTAATCGCAATTAATCCCAATACAACCCCATATAAACCGAAAATTCCTGACAAAATTAATAAGGCAAACCGGATCATCCGAAAAGCAGTTCCGAAATTGTAGCGAGGAATGGCAAAAGAGGCAATTCCTGTCGTTGCTACAACGATTACCATCGGGGAGGAAACAATACCTGCCTGTACGGCTGCCTGACCGATGACGAGCGCCCCAACAATACTGACCGCTGAACCGACTGGCTTTGGAAGCCGAATACCCGCTTCACGAAGTCCTTCAAAAACCAATTCCATAATTAAGGCTTCAATAATGGCAGGGAATGGCACTCCTTCTCTTGCAGCTGCAACACTTATGAGCAAAGTAGTCGGTATTAATCCAGGATGATAGGTTGTCAGGGCTACATAGATGGAAGGTAGGAATTGAGAAATATTTAATAAAATAAAGCGAATAATTCGAATAAAGGTTGTATAAATAAAGCGTTCGTAATAGTCTTCAGTTGCCTGCATGCCTGCCCAAAATGTCATTGGAATGATGAGTACAAATGGGGTGTTATCAACAAAAATGGCCACTCGTCCTTCTAACAGATTTGCAGTTACGACATCTGGTCTCTCCGTATTTTGGATTTGCGGGAATGGAGAAAAAGGGAAGTCTTCAATAAATTCTTCAATAAACTCAGAATCTAATATTCCATCAATTTGAATTCGCTCTATCCTTTTCCGTGCTTCTTCAATTAAAGAGTCTGGGGCAATCCCCTCAATATAAGCAATCGCGATATCAGTCTTAGAATATTCTCCCAAAGTAAACGGCTCGAATTTAAGCTTTGGACTTCTAATTCTCCTGCGGATAAGGGAGGTGTTTGTCCTTATTGTTTCTGTAAATCCATCCCTTGGGCCACGAATAACTACCTCTGTCTGCGGTTCTTCGATTCCTCTTTTTTCAAAGCCTTTCAAATCAGCAATTAATCCTTTTGTTTCTCCATCTACAATAACGCCAACATTCGCCTTTAAAACCTCGTCAACAAGATCCTTAAGAGTGGATACATTTTTTACCTGTGCACTTGAAAATAACTGTTGTTCGATCACTTTTCCTATTGATTGAGGCTCAGCCGAACCTTTAGGTGGGCCTTCAAACATTAAAGGCTTTAGAAAAACCTCTTCCAGACTTTTGGTATCAATTAAACCATCAATGTAAACAAGTAATATTTTTATTTCATTGAACACATAAATAGGTCGCAGGACAAAATCTGAACAATTTTGAAAAATCTCTTTTAAGGCACTTTCATTTGCTGAAAGGTCAGGACTTAATTTTTCAGATTGGTCAATGGAAGGCTCCGGTAATTTCTCTTTTATAAAGTCAAATAATTTTTTCCTATTTTTCAGCTTAACCAAGATAAATGAGCCTCCCATAAATTCTTAAGTATATTTTTCCAATTAAATGGATTAGTATACGCATTGTGGTTTTTTTTAGGATGCAAAAAGAGAGATACTCATTCCCATATCCATTAAGGTTCTGTCCCATAGAAAATAAAGGTATAATAAATAATGG
Source organism: Bacillus sp. JJ1773 (assembly GCF_036962035.1). Classification (NCBI taxonomy): domain Bacteria; kingdom Bacillati; phylum Bacillota; class Bacilli; order Caryophanales; family Bacillaceae; genus Bacillus; species Bacillus sp. JJ1773. The sequence goes on along the minus strand of NZ_JBALNX010000030.1, from coordinate 12,553 downwards.
ATTCGTGAACGAGGGAAATACTTTTAACGAAAAAGGGGCATATTCAATGAAATCATATATTGTCATAGGGGCAGGCATTTTAGGTTCATCCACTGCCTACCATCTCGCAAAAGCAGGTGCAGAAGTCATATTGGTTGATCGCCAAGACCGCGGACAAGCCACCGATGCTGCAGCAGGAATTGTTTGCCCTTGGCTTTCACAAAGACGAAATCAAGCATGGTACAAGCTGGCTAAGAACGGGGCAAAATATTATCCTTCTCTAATAAAACAATTGGAAGCAGATGGGGAAACCGAAACTGGCTATAAAAAGGTAGGAGCCATTAGCATCCATACAGACGAAGATAAACTAGAAAAAATGGAGGAAAGAGCGTTCAAACGTCTTGAGAGCGCACCAGAAATAGGAGAAATTACAAAATTATCTCCTGATGAAACAAATAAGCGATTTCCTCCTTTGGCAGGGGAGTATTCTTCATTATATATAAGCGGTGCAGCAAGGGTAAATGGCAGAGCGCTCTGCCAATCCTTAATAAATGCTGCTAAAAAGCACGGAGCTTTGTATATGCATGGAAATGCAGTCATACAATTTAATGAAAAAATAGTGACTGGAGTAACGGTGAATGGGGAAACATTTCTCGCAGATCACGTTATCGTAACGGCAGGTGCGTGGGCTAAAGAATTAATGCAGCCTCTTGGTGTAAACTTTTTAGTTTCTCCCCAAAAAGCGCAAATCATTCATCTCCATTTGGCAAAATCAGATACGAGTGAATGGCCCGTCATCATGCCACCAAATAACCAATATATCTTAGCATTTGATGGAGGCAGAGTGGTGATTGGAGCCACACATGAGGATGACAAAGGCTTTGACCTCCGGGTAACAGCAGGCGGACAAAATGAAATATTTAGCAAAGCAATTGCCGTTGCCCCAGGTTTAAGCAATAGTGAGGTGCTTGAAACTAGGGTTGGCTTTCGGCCGTTCACACCTGGATTTCTTCCAGTGATAGGGGCATTGCCGAATTATAAGGGAATATTAATTGCTAATGGCCTTGGCGCATCAGGTTTAACTGTAGGACCTTATTTGGGTGCTGAACTAGCAAAGCTTGCCCTTGGCCAACCATTAGAAATTGACCTTTCTCTTTATGATGTTGCTGAAGCGATAGGCAAGTAAATTGTGCTAACATCTAAATAGTTTGAAAATCCTTCTATAAATTTTTCATACTATTACCAGCATCGACATTCCTCTTATAGAACATATTAAAAGTGGAAAGCCGCAAATTGCTTTTCAATTTTTTATAGAGGAAGTGCTTGGATTTGAATAAATGGATGATAGCGCTTTTAAATACAAGGATATTACAAAATGCATTTGGCAGAAAACGAAGTAACCGCGGAATAATTTGGGCAACATTACTGGGTCTAGGAGCAAGTGCTGCAGCATACGGATTAAATAGAAATCGCAATAAAAATATGAATAACCCACTTCAAAATGTTATGAATACGATGCAAACCCCTTTTAAGGGGCAAATTCCTAAAGCGGCTTTAGCAGAGTTTGCAAAAGAATTAGCACCTGATAATTTAACTAACAAATAGTATTCCTATTCAATGAAAATGCCCACTTTACTGTGGGCATTTTCATATTCAAAATCGAAATAAACTATGGACGAGCAAAGAAATTTACACAACGAGCAGTTTTATCAATAAGGATACTCATTAAAGTACCTAAGAGGGCACTTCCAATAATATCGGAAGGATAATGATGCCCAACCCAAATTCGAGAGAGGCCCGTCAAAATAGATAAAATCCACATGATTGAACCAATGAAACGTTCATAAAGAAAAATTGAAGTTGAAATTGCGAACACTAGCAAGGTATGTTTGCTGGGAAAAGATGAATCCAATTTGGCGGGAATAAGAATTCCAACTCTGCGTTTTACAAATGGACGTTGTTTAAAATAAAACAGCTTAATTAACATGTTCAATAACAATGAAATCCCTGCAGATATCAGTGCATTACGAGATGCAATTTTGTTGGAATAATTTCTAAACCACATAAAAATCAAAATTAAAATAAACAAATAACGAATTCTATTTGATATCAATATCATAAGCAGATCAATTGGATAACAGCGGCCAGAAAGCTGATTGATTGACTTTAATATCTTGAAATCCATAAAGCAAATCTCCCTATATTTAGATACTAATAAAATCCCCTTCTTCTCAAAAAATATGTAAACTCCGCTAATTCGTCAGTCGGCACCGCTACACCTTTTCTTTGGAAAAACCTCACTAATTGAAGTTTCACCTTAATTCTTAAAGTTGGAAAAGCAATATTATTCTATTTTTTACATATATATGACTAGGACTTTTAGCATTGAAATCCAAATGTAGAAATACGTGGAGGTGAATAAAGTGTCCGGAGGGCAAAGGGTTTTATTTTACCTGCTTTCTTTTTTTATTCCGATCGTGGGGATTATTTTAGGAATTGTTTGGATGAATGATCAAGATTTTGACAAAAAAAGTGTCGGAAAAAAATGTTTGCTCATAAGTATCATTTCGATTGTTCTTAGCTGTGTATGCTGGTTTGCATTATCTGCATTTTCCATGCTGCCAGCATTTTACACCTATTAATTATATGTAAGGCTGACCCCTTAAAATCTTGCATTCAACCACCCTTTCCTTAATAGTATCTTCTCAAAAAGGTCAGCCCCTTCCTTCAAAATGGGGGTTGTATATGTTCTCAAGTATAGAAAAATTCACGTTCTTCATAGGAAAAGCCATCTGTCATCAGCTTCCTGTACGTTCATTCCAGATGGAGGGGCATTACTTACCTGTCTGTGCTCGAGATACAGGAATTTATCTGGGCATTTTTAGTTCGCTCATGTTTATCACTGTGCTGAAAAGGTATAAGAATATAACCATTCCTAATAAAAAAAATAGCTTTTTCCTATTAATTCTCCTATTGCCATTAGTAGTTGACGGGTTCGGATCTTACTTAGGTGTTTATTCAACAAATAACTTTATTCGTGTCACAACTGGAATCTTATTTGGAAGTACGTTACCTTTTTTTCTTATCCCTATTATTTCTAATTATTCTTCGGAAAAAAAGGCCATCCCTATCATAAAAAATATCCGTGAAATGTTTATTCCCCTCTCATTAGCAGGAGCTTTTGTTAACCTGGCTTTCCATTCCCTTGTATCTTTTGCGATCCTTCAATTGTTAATTATCAGTACACTTTTTATATGGATTTCATTATTCTTTTATCTATTATTTAGGCGTCTTGAGAATCACTTTTTATCAATTAGCTTATCAATAGCCAGCAGTTTAATGGTACTTAGTGTCATGTCCTATACACATAGTATAATTCGTCCTTTGTATTTACAAAATCTATTTTAGATTGAAGGTGCTTTAAACATGATGCTAGTTTTTTTCACAGCTACTATGAATACCGTTTCAAAAGATTTTCCAAATGTAAAAAACATACTTAAAAGCTTGCCATGGTGGGGGTACCTTATTATATTGGGTATTTTAGTTTTGACTATATATTTGCCTATTCATATTAAAGCTTTAAAGAAGCGTCAAATAGCAACTATACCTGATCCCATAACAAAAACAAATTTACCTTTTATCGTTATTCCTGGTAATGCCCAGCATATCGGAAGCCGCTCTGAGCAGCAGGATTCATTTGCGTTCACAGATATTCATGATCAGCCATTCATGAATAAGTATGGAGTTCTCGCGGTTTTAGCTGATGGAATGGGTGGATTTATAGGTGGAAAGGAAGCTAGTTTCCTTGCAGTACAAACTTTTGTCAAACATTATCAGGAATCCAATGAAATAGACTCTATACCGGACAAATTAGTATCTGCAGTTCAAGAGGCGAATAAATCTGTTAAAGCATTTGCCAAACAAAATGGGTTAGAAAGAGGAGTCGGGACAACACTAATTGCTGCCGTTGTTTTCAAGAATCAATTGTACTGGTTATCTGTTGGAGATAGCCGAATTTATTTGTACCAAAATCATACTGTAAAGCAGCTGACTACGGATCATATTTATGCTAAAGAGCTGGAGGAAAAAGCAGCTTCTGGTCAAATCTCCCGGCAGGAGGCAGAAAATGATCCTCAAAGAGAAAGTTTAACGAGTTTTCTAGGTTTAGAGGAAATCGAGGAGCTCGATGTTTCATTAGACCCGATTCCGCTAGAAAGGGGGAACTCCATTATCCTCTGCAGCGATGGTCTTTATGGATCTGTTTCAAATGAGGAGATGATGGATGTATGCAGTTCCTTATTAACACAGGAAGCAGCAGATAGATTAATTGAGTTGGTGCTAAAGAAACAAAAGCCTCATCAAGATAATGCGACCGTAGCCATTTTGACTTTAGGACAGATTTAAAGGGAAGAGGGGATGGAAATGCCAAAAATGAATAAGCGGAATAGCTCCTTTCATAGGACTTTAATTACTTTCCTATGTTCCATTGTTATACTGTTTTTCTATTCTCATGCAGCAATTGCGGAATCTAGATCGATCGATGAGCTTAGAAACAGTGTAGTAAGGATTCTTTGCTATGGTTCAGATGGAGGCTTATATACAGGAACTGGCTTTGCTGTTGGCAATTCAGAGCCTGTCCGTCATATCGTCACTAACTATCATGTTGTAGAACCAAATTTAAATGGTGTCACGATTCTCCTTTCAAAGGAGGACCAAATTGAAGCGACTGTTATCGCTTATGACAAAATTAAGGACTTGGCTATATTAGAATTGTCGCAGGATCTATTTAAACGGCCTCCTATGGAGTTAGGAAAGAGTGATGAGGTAAAAGCAAGCCAAGAGGTATATGCCTTAGGCTTCCCTGGAGATGCAGATTTAATCGATGATACTCCATCTGGTGAACCTAATGATGTAACGATCACGAAAGGAATTATCAGTAAAATATCTACCCAAGGCGGCAGGGGAATCTTGCAAATTGACGTCAATATTAATCCTGGAAATTCTGGTGGTCCGCTCCTAAATGTAAATGGTCAAGTAATCGGGATTAATACATTTGGAGTTACTAGTGCTTCTGGGATAAATGGAGCCGTCCAAATCGAAGAATTGATTCCAATGCTAGAATCTAGAGGAATTAACTATTTAACTGCCAGTAATCCGATTGTCGAAGTAATAGTTGACGATACTGAAGAAAAATCTACAGCTATATGGTGGATAATCGGAATAGCTGCAGCAGGTTTACTTTTCTTATTTATTATCATTGTCGTGATCATTTTAATGACAAGGAAAAAAGGAAATAAACCTGGAAAAGCAGCACCTTCTGTTCCTATTATACCTTCCTCTCCAAGTTCAGTGCCAAAATTAAAGGGACTTTCTGGTTATTTTGCCGGCCAAACAATTGAATTAAATGGGACTCATTTATCAATTGGACGGGATGCAAAGCAATGCCAGTTTGTTTATCCTCATAATTCTGAAGAGATTAGCAGGAAGCATTGTACGATCCGATATGATCATTATAATCAGACGTTCATGATTGAGGATCACAGTTCTAATGGGACATATCTTGTATCAGGTGAACGGATTCCCCAAGGGAAAATAACTCAATTGCGTTCAGGTGATCGCTTTTATTTAACCTCGAAGGAAAATATGTTTGAAGTAAGCTGGGAGATTAAATAATGCAGTATAGCTCAGCTTCAATATCAAATAAAGGCGGAAGGGAAGTTAACCAAGATTTCATTGGTTTTAATGAGTTGGAAAACGGTGGATGCTGGGTAGTTGCTGACGGACTTGGCGGATATCAGGCTGGGGAGGTTGCATCAAGACTTGCGGTAGAAACTATTTTACAAGAATCCCAGATGAGAAATGATATTCAATGGCTAAAGGAAGGCATTGAACAAACACAAAAGGTTATCCGCAAACATCTACTATTAGAAACAAATGCAAAACCAATGAGAACGACCGTCGTTGTCCTATTATGTAAAAATAGTTTTGCCACATGGGCCCATGTAGGAGATTCCCGTCTATATATGATCAGGAATGGAAAGGTAATGGTACAAACAAAGGATCATAGTGTATGCCAAGCTCTTGTCAATGCAGGAGAAATAACAGCCGACCAAATTCGCTTTCACGAGGATCGGAACCGGTTATTTCGAGTGTTAGGGTCAGAAGGAGCTGTCAAAGCAACTTTTCCTGAAAATGAAATAACCGTTTATCCTGGGGATTCCTTCTTGCTATGTTCTGATGGGTTTTGGGAATATATCACAGAAGAAGAAATGGAGAATACTAGGCTAATATGTTCAACTCCTTCAGACTGGCTTCAATTAATGGAGATTAATCTAAAGGGGCGTACTCTCGAAAACAATGATAATTACAGCGCCATTGCTGTGTTTGTAAGTGAATAATTTGTCAGAATGAGGTGAAGGGATGGCGGATATTAATCATCTTTGTTTAGGGTGTATGGGAGATAAGGGATCCGATCATATATGCCCCCACTGTGGCTGGGTTACAGAGTCGGCCGCAGAAGCACCACAGCATTTACCGCCTGGAACGATTCTGCATGAGAAATACCTTTTGGGGAGAGTTCTTGGACATGGAGGTTTTGGCATAACGTATTTAGCATGGGATTTAAATCTCGATATGAAGCTTGCCATTAAAGAATATATGCCTCGGGATTTTGCAACAAGATCTCCTGGGCATACGATGGTATCCGTATTCTCAGGCAGTCTTAATTCTCATTTTGAGCATGGCTTGAATAAGTTTTTAGATGAGGCAAAAACTTTGGCTCAATATAATAATCATCCTGGAATTGTTGGAGTACGGGATTTCTTTAGAGAGAATGGAACCGCCTATTTAGTTATGTACTATTTAGAAGGTGTCGATTTCAAGCAGTACCTAGAAATGCAGGGAGGAAAAGTCCCTTATCAAACTGCCCTTATGATCATGATGCCTGTTATGGATGCATTAAGGGAGGTTCACCGGTCAGAGACACTTCATCGGGATATTAGTCCGGATAATATTTACATTACCGCCGAAGGTCAAGTTAAAGTACTGGATTTTGGAGCGGCTCGCCACGCCATAACAGAATTTAGTAAAAGCATTTCCGTTATATTAAAGCCTGGATATGCACCAGAAGAACAATACCGAAGTAAAGGAAAACAAGGACCTTGGACAGATGTATATGCAACGGCTGCTACATTTTATCGCGCCATTGCTGGTCATGTACCACCTGAATCTCTTGATCGGTTAGAAGAGGATGCTATCATTCCACCATCTAAGCTTGGTATTGATATTCCTGCAAAAGCAGAAGCCGCACTGATGAAGGCATTATCTGTAAAGTCAACAGACCGCTTCCAGTCAATGGAAGAATTTCAGCAGGAGCTGCTTGAGAATTTACATGAATCAGCGCCCGTTTCGAATAAAACGAATGAAATCAATAGTAAAGGACCAGTTAAGCAGGTAACGAAGGCGACAGTTTCCCAGCATCAAGAATCGGCAAAGAAAACGGGAATTTCAAAATGGGTTTGGATTGGCGGAGGAGCGGCGGTTGCGATCCTTTTGTTTGCTGGTATTTTTGCTGCAACCATCCTATTCGGTGCAAAAGCGGGAAAAGAAATAGTGAAAACGAAGGATGCCCCAGTAGCCGTCAATAAAACTCAGGAAGCCCCTAAACCCGTTACCAAACAAGTAACTGTTCCAAATATTATGGATATCCGCGAGGAAGAAGCAAAGGAACTATTAGCAAAAGAAGGATTAAAGTTCGGTAATGTCACTTATGTTGAAAGTTTATTCCTCGAAAAAGGATGGGTAATAAAGCAATCTATTAACCCCGACCAAAAGGTAAATGAAAACGATTTAGTCCACCTAGAAGTTAGTAAGGGAATAGATCTGCCAGTCGATGTAGAAACCATAAAAATTAAGAAGCTTTCAATTGTAAATGAATATTGGGATAAAGGCTATAACCTAGATATGAAAAATGAACAGGAGGATGCGCTAAGACATTATATTCAAGCTAGGGATATGGCAAAGGTTCTTTATGAAGTGAATGAATATGATTTTGATGCCCTATATTCGATAGGCGTATTATATAGAAATATTTCTCTTATCAAAAGTAATTTAGGTTATTACGAATATGCACTTAAAGATATAGAGGAAAGTGTGGATATACTAGAGGAATTGCTTGAAGATGATCCTGTTTTTCAAGATGATTATGTTGAGTTAGCAAACTCTTACGGGATGTTGTCCTATATTCAATTATTAAATAAAATGTCTGACGATGCGATCGAATCAGCAGAAGTGGCACTCGAGCTCGATCCGGGCAATATTGAGTTTAAAGCGAATCTTGCCCATGCCTATTTATTTTCTAATCAATTTAATGCGGCATTAGCCCTTTATTCTTCACATCAAGATGAAATAATTTTGGAAAATAAATCGTTTAAGGATTTTGTTTTAGCAGATTTTAAATATTTTAAAGAGAATAATCTGACACATCCCGATATGGAAAAGATTGAAGATATGTATAATAACCAAGGAACAGACGTTTACTCTGATGATTTGGAAATCGAAATCACCATTTACGCTAATGGGTTTGCGTTTGAGGATGAGGATGTAGAGACCTATTTAAGTACCATTGATCCAAGTTCAGCAGGCCTTACAAAGCAGAGCATTACTAGTTTCTTTGAAACCTATGACGAGATCCAAGCAACAATTGAAAGTATTGAAGTTTTAGAGATACAAGGAGAGACTGCAAAAGCAAAAGTAGTTCAAATCTTGACTTACACGGACGGTACGCAAAATTTCGAGGCGAAAAGCACATTAATTCATAGCTTTATTCGTTCAGACGGAATTTTTAAGTGGCTTATTTCCGCAACTGAGGTAGAAGGGGGATAGGATAGTGAAAAGGTGTATAAATGGTCATTATTATGATGAAGCCAAACATAGTTTATGTCCTCATTGTGGGGTCAATATTGATTTAAATCTTGGGATGACAATGCCGATGAGGCAGCCTGCTGGAAATGACCCTTCCAAAACTCAGGCAAAGATCCCAAATGAAAATGCTGAATTAGGCAAGACCGTAGCCAAGATACGAAATGATATTCGAAATACCCCTGTTCCACCTAACCAACAGGATGGAAAAACGGTAGCTGTTTTCCGCAAGCAAATGGGGATTGATCCAGTAGTTGGTTGGTTAGTGTGTGTAGAGGGACCTGATAAAGGCAAGGATTTTCGGATAAGAAGTGAACGAAACTTTATCGGCCGATCTGATAAAATGGATATTTGTATTGCAGGGGATGAAGCAATTTCTAGAGAGAATCATGCCATTGTCAGCTTTAGTCCAAAAAAACGTCAATTCAGAGTGTACCCTGGTGAATCACGGGGACTTGTCTATTTAAATGATGAAGAGGTCATTACAGCTGACGAACTGAAACCATATGACGTAATTGAGCTTGGGAAAACTAAGCTGATGTTTATTCCTTTTTGTGGGGAAAGGTTTGTTTGGGATTAAGAGGTGAAACATTAATTCGAAAAGGCTGAAATTAATATTATATTTTAAATGAGGCGCATTCCTGCTATTGACAAGTAATCAGGATAGCGCCTTTTGTGTTGTTTATTCCTTTAATTGAGACAAAGACACATCCTGCTCATTTGCTGGATCATCCAGGGGGTAAATTCTTGCGGTATCATCTTCATTTACATGCTGAATATAAACTTGCTTGCCGTTATAAGTAACTTTATGCATCTCTGGTGATTCTGAAATTTGTTTTGCACGCTGCTTATTCATTTTTTCCCTCCTGTCTTTGACTGCCAAGTATAATGTTTCCTATTTAGCGGGGAAAATACGGCCTTAACCGTATGAATATTAATATTTTTAATTATTCAATCAAATAATCGTTTTAAACCATTTACTTGTAGCTATTTTTGTGAAATATTATTTAAAGGAAACATCTTTGACGAAAGCTTAGGAGGTATTAGGATGAAAAAAAATAAATTAGTCATCGTTGGCGTAGGGCATGTTGGATCATACGTTCTAGCCGATGCTATGAAGCTTGGCCTTTTTTCAGAAATTGCTGTAATTGATTGTAGAGAGGAAGTTGCTTTTGGCGAAGCATTAGACCAATCTCACGCAACTGCCCTTACATATATGTCCAACACGACAGTTCGTTCAGGTGATTATTCAGAATGTGCAGACGCAGATGTTATTATTTGTGCCGCTGGTCCAAGTGTCCTGAAAACTGATGAGGATGCAATGCCAGACCGGGCATTGTTGGCTGAAAAGAATGCAGTGGTTATTCGAGAGGTAATGACTGGGATAACTAAGTATACGAAGGAAGCCATTGTGATCATGATTACAAATCCATTAGATACAATGGTTTTCATTGCTGAAAATGAATTTGGCTATCCGAAGGGTCGTGTCTTTGGAACTGGGACGATGCTGGATTCTGCCCGTTTATGCTATGTCGTTGCTTCGAATTACAATATTGATCCAAAAAGTGTAACAGGATATATGATGGGTGAGCACGGCCATACAGCCTTCCCTGTTTTTAGCCGCTTAAATGTGAAAGGGTTTGGAGAAGGTGAATTGGATCAAGTTTTTGATGGAAAAGAACCTTTAAACAGAGAGAAAATGGGTCAGCAGGTCGTTAAAGAAGCATTTGCTGTTTTAAATAATAAAGGGTGGACAAATGCAGGAGTTGCCCAGGCCGCAATTACATTAGCAAAAGCCATCATGCTTGATGAACGTAGTGTATATCCAGTTTCCACAACCTTACATGGGCAATATGGCTATGATGGAGATGTTGCACTAAGCATGCCATGTGTAATTGGGCGAAATGGCGTGGAAAAGCAATTAGAAATTAAATTGGACGAGCAGGAAACTGAGTGGCTGCATAAATCAGCAAAGTATATTCAGGATACGATGATAGTGGCTAAGACTGGCAAGGACTATTTGTAATGTAATTGTTCCCATCTCTGAAGGTGGGGACTTTTTAATATATTAAAAGATTAATAACAAGAACGTTACCTACTAGGTTGCTAACGCCACAGCATTCGGTAAACCTTCTTAATCTGTACATAAGTTGCGCCATTCGTTGCTACAAGATAACAAGCTGAAATAAATGATGTACCAAAGCTAAGACGACCTGGACATTCTTCCATTGAAACGATTTATACTCATATTAGAAACGAGGATCTAAAAACAGCAATTAATAAATTCAATATGCCAATAGATTAATGAGCAGCAAGTGCGGGTATAACAGAGGTTTACACGATATTTAGTAATTTTGTGTCACAGTTTCAGTATCTTTTTTTACATGCTTCCCTCAAGTGTTCTACTCTTTTTAAATCCAATATGCTTGTTCTTACATAATTTTCCCCCGTTTAATTAATTACATTTATATTATTGAACAAAAACATCTAGTGGGTCTAGAGAAACCTTTTGTCAGCTAACTAATAATGTAAAAGGGATGAAAAAAAGTTTCTTATAAGAAAAAAAAGTAAGATTGCCACAATTCCATGAGTTTATTTGTTGTCGTAGTAAATACTATTTTAAAAAAGGAGATCGGAATATGAAAAAAACATTCGACACTAAAGTCCTAGGGGTTTTAGAAGACAAAATCCAATTAATTAAGACCAATAAACGTGCTATTTATTTAGTTGGTCCGATTAGGCTTCCTGTTAATTTATATGGAGATACTGTTGTTTTCCATTGGTATTGCTGGCTGAATTGTGATGAGGTAACGGAGGATTTTGAAAGGATTATTGATAAATTATCTTCTGTAAACCTAGCCGAGCTACAACAATCCAGCGTCCTAGTCTATGGTGATTTTGAATATGACGATAATGCTATTATTAGATTGCATTCTATCTGTCATACGGGCGATATTTTTGGTAGTAAGAGATGTGATTGTGGTTTCCAATTAAAGCAATCCATGAAAATGATTTCAGAACACGGGAATGGTGCTTTATTTTATCTAGCTAACCATGAGGGAAGAGGAATTGGCTTATTTAGTAAGGCGATGGCTTACATTTTACAAGAGAATGGTTATGACACTGTTGAAGCCAATGAGGCACTTGGTTTTGTTGATGACTCTAGAAATTATGGAGATGCAATTCTTGTCCTTAAAGCATTACGCACAAAACCTGTTACACTTATAACCAACAACCCTAAAAAACTTCAAGCATTAAAAACAGCAGGTCTTGAGGTTTCAGGTAGAGAATCTATTTGGGGGGATATTTCGGAATATAACGAGAAGTATTTGAAGACAAAAGTTAATAAGTCTGGTCATATTGAAGAGAAAGGGACTTGTTGTAATGATTAACAATGATTTAAGTGGAATTCGTCTAAATAAATGAATAAGCGTTGAAAGAGGTAAGAAGGACATCTGTTTTGTATAAATCACAAAACCCAATCAGAGTTGGTTGGGTTCTACTTGCTGTTTTTATAACTAGGTATATAAATTTTTATAACTTGAATTGCTAATTATTTTAATCGTTAAGCAGCCCACCAGTTCATCGATAAAAACCATAGCTTTTAATTTAGCTACGGTTTTTTTATTCTTTATAAACCCAAAATTAGTTAAAT
>NZ_JBALNX010000003.1:42062-57324 GCF_036962035.1 Bacillus sp. JJ1773 | reverse complement strand
TTTTCCTTAATAATTAAACTTTCAGTAGAATATCCCTTCGTATCAGTTTCTATTTTCTCTATATTTTTCATTTTTTTGCGCTTATAAACATAGAAAAATAGAAAAATTAAACCTACTGTGAAAACAATAGTCCCAATAAGAGTCATGTCAACAGGAATCTGTCCTCCAACATCCTCCCATTCAGTTGGAATAACTGTATCCTCTTGAGTACCTTGGCTGTTGTTAAATTGCTCCATTTTTTCCGACCAATTTACTCCCTCTGCCCACTTGAAAAACGGAGAGGAAATAAACGCAATCGCTGTTACCCCTATTTGTAAAAATGAGAAAAATAGTTTTTCATACAGCTTCATCCCCGCAGAAATAATAAGCCCTGCAAATCCCATCCCTGCTATAAGACCCATTAAGGGAAGAAAAAAATGCTTTTTATTGTTTATTTCAGATTCTACAGCTAGCCAACGCCTAATAAAACCACCGAGCGTAATAAATATTAACTGGGCAATCATAATGGCCCCGATGACTTTCATATATATATCGGATGAAAGTCCTGTAAAAAAGATTAGAAAAATTCCCGTTACAATGGTAAGTATTATCCATAATCCCTCATTTTGCTTGTCAAACTCATTATGATGAGATAGCGTTCTCCAAAAAACAAAAAAAACAATAAGTAAATTACCAAAGAGGGGGAACCCAAGCCATCCTCCAGCAAAAATGAGAATTGGAGCTAGAAGGATAAAAAATATTAGTTTAGCCTTATCACTATACTTTAGAAGTAATATCGTAAAGAAGAAACACCCCAAAACCATTAATGAAAAATAGGAGAACAGCGGAATCTCCTTTTTATGTAATGAGTAAGGAACAAAAAGGACAAAGGCACCAAAAATAATTTCGATGCAAAGCAAATACATGATATTCCAGCACTTTCTTTTCAATTTCCTATCACGTCCTTCATAGGGAATTGTATTGGCAAAAGAATCGCTTCCAAGTCTTTTTCTAATGTAAGCTCTAAAACAGATGTTCCTTTTTGCTTAAATAGGCGAAGAAGCTCATCAGATTGTGTTGATCTATGACCTCCGTGTATGAAAAAAGGCTGATTTGTTAGATGTCTACTGTAAAAAGACAGCATCTTTTCATACGGATAGGCAGAGGAATACGGATTAACATAGGCTAGTGCTTCAAGTACTTTTTGAAGCTGCTCATTGCCAACTCCTGCTGGTATATAATAAAAAGGAATAGACCCTGCAACTCGGATATTGATGCATAAAGAAAAGGGAATTTGCTGTTTGGCTGAATAATAGGCTAGTTCCGCTGCACTGCTGATAAACTCTTCAATTTGGCTACTTATAGCATGGCCATTTGCAATATTTAGCGATAAGTGCCAACCCGTTTCCGCTACCCGATCATATATTTTCGTTTGGAGTGTTTGCATTCTAGCGCTTGCTTTCCAATGTATTCGATTAAAGCTATCTGAAGATACATATTCCCTAGTTCCCGCGGGGGATAGGAAGTCCTCATACAAGGAAAAGCTGGCAGGGGATTCGCCCGGTCGGACAGAAAGAAACAAACCCTTATTTTTCACAGGAAAAGGCAAAGGATACACAAGAGCCTCAGGCAAAAATAAAAATTTATATTCTAATACCGTTTCACCTAAACCAAAGAAGTGCGGAATTTGCAATTCAATTGTACGAATTTTTGCAACTCCTCTTTTAATTGTTTTAAAAGGAATTTTAACAATCGTTCTCTGATTATAGTTTAATGACATCGGAAGGTTCACTTCATATTTTGTAAGCCGCTTATCTCCAAAACCATCTAAAGGAGCTACCTGATCATCGAAATATACTCTTAATTGCCCCTTCATTATTGGAAGTCCTTTATTTTCAAAAACTAATACCCACTCTCCATTTTCCTGAGGAAAAAACTTGTTTCTCAATTTCAAATTTTCTAGATAAAGCTTCTTTCCCACATGCTTTAAATAAAATGAATTCGCAAAAACAAATAGGAGTAAAAACACTGCTAAGAAAAAAATAAGAAATGATTGGAAATAAAAGCTCGAGAAAATTAAAAATACAGCCAATACTCCTGTAAAACTGAAGAAACTATCCTCTACTGAGTATTTTTTCCACTCCATCGATTAAACTCCTGCCTCAACTGGAACAGGAATTGATTCAACCACTTCTTGTAAAACTTGTTCAGATGTTTTTGTTAATGAAGCTTCAGTAGTTAAATAAATTCTATGGCCTAAAACGTATGGGACCATTTCTTTAATATCATTAGGAACAACAAATGATCTATTATTTAAAAAAGCTTTTCCTTGTGCTGCTTTCATTAAAGCAAGTGTTCCCCTTGGACTTACCCCAAGTTCAATGGAAGGATGCTCTCTTGTTCTTCTGACTATTTGAATAAGATACAGTTCAACCTCCTCATTCATTCTCACAGCCTTTACCCTATTTCGCATTTCTTCTAAGACGGATGGTGTAAAGATTAATTCCAATTCACTTGATTTTTTTTCACCTCTTGCTATATGAATAATCTCTCTTTCTTCGTCCAAACTCGGATAATCCATTGATAATTTAATAAAGAAACGGTCCATTTGAGCAATAGGTAAAGAAAAGGTTCCTTGCTGTGAATCTACTGGATTCTGTGTGGCTATAACCATAAAAGGATCATGAACAGGAAGTGTATGACCGTCAATCGTGACCTGTCCTTCTTCCATGACCTCTAACAAACTTGATTGTGTTCTAGGTGTAGCACGGTTTATTTCATCTGCCAAAACAATATTGGCCATAATTGGACCAGGTCTTAACTCAAATTCCTGTCTCTGCGGATTAAAGAATTGTATTCCTGTTACATCACTTGGGAGTACATCAGGTGTAAATTGGATGCGAGAAAATTTTCCATTCATTATTTTTGAAAATGTTTTAGCTAGCATCGTCTTTCCTGTACCAGGGACACTTTCCATTAAAATATGTCCATTAAATAGTAATGAAATGGCAAGAAGTTCTACCTCTTTATCTTTGCCGACTATTACTTTACTAATCTCAGTTTGAAGCATCTCTAACTCTTTCATTTTACCTCCTAATGGATTGAAATTAATAGTTTTTCCATTATAATTAATATATAGTAATTTCTGTGAATTTGAAAATGAAAAATTAAATTAACTATAAAATTTACACTTTAACTGGAGGTCAATAAATGAGATATAAACGTGAAGAAGCTTTTCGCTTTCAGTTTAGAACACCACTCGAAGCCTCTGTAAAAATTATTAAAGAAAATGGAAGCTATGTAGCAGCAAATGTCGAAACTGCTGAAATTATGGATGTCAGTCCACATGGGGTAAAATTTAAAACGCCACTGAATCTGCTTATTCCTGAAAATCAATATTTAATAGAAGTCGTCTTCGTTATTGAAGGGAAAATGATCCATCAATTAGGCCATCCCGTTTGGAAAAAGGTTGAGGGTAAAAATTTTTCATACGGTTTTAATGCAGTAGAGGACGAACGGACAAAGAAAGAAATTATTCAAGCCCTCAAGGACTTTTCAAGAAAAGTAATAATGGAGCTCAAACAAAAATAAATATAAAAAGGCTGGATTCAACGTTAATATATCGTTGAATCCAGCCTTTTGTTTATATACATTTATTAATTCTATTCTTTATTATCTTTTAAATTTATTAAAATATTTAAGACAAATAGCAATACGCCGATGACTGTGATGGTAGCGCCAATGGCTGTTCCTGGAGTAAATGCTTCGTTTTGGGTTGTGATTAAAATCGCTAGTGCAATCATCATAATAGGCAAGCCGATATTATGCAGCCAAAAATGCCATTTTGCTAACTTAGAAGCTGCGAGCTTTGGAAATAAATAATAAAGTATGCCTGCTAACGTTAGCGCAGTCCATCCAAGCAGATTAATGTGTACATGAACCGGTGTTAGGACATAAGAATGAGAGGTTGACATATAATATCCGATTAAAACACCTACTGCAAAGTAAATGGCTGAAATTTTTATAAGCCTAATCCCCACTTTAAATACCCCCTTCCATCAAATGTCATATAGATGTTAAAGAATATGTGCATAAATCCTTCTTTAGACTATTTGACTTAAATAATTTTTTCTTTACATCAAAAAAGAAGACACCGCTCATAGAACTTAGAACGATGTCTTCTTTTTACCTACGTATCATTAGAAAATTTAAACCTTTTTTAGTAAAAATCAGCGGGTAAATTATCTTTTAATATTTATATGATTGTCCGCCATCAATTGGAATAACGGTTGCATTGATGAAATTAGCTTGATCTGATAGCAGGAATGCCACTAAATATCCCACTTCTTCTGGTTTACCGAAACGTTTCATTGGATTTGGCTCAACAAATTGTTTCCCTACTTCTTCCCAGTTTTCTGGATCCATTTGTTTTAATGAACCTTCGACCATCGGTGTCATGATTGCCCCTGGTGCAATGGCTTTAATACTGATCCCGTATTGACCGTATTCAATTCCAGAGTTTCTTGTTAATCCGACCACGCCGTGTTTACTAGCTGCATAACCAGATTGGTTTCCTACTCCACGAATACCACCAACAGAAGCAGTATTAACGATAGAGCCAAAACCTTGTTCTCTCATAACTTTCAATACATGTTTCATTCCGTAAAAAACACCATTTAAGTTGATATTCACTACTTTTTGGAACTCATCAATGCCAAAATCCTCAGTTAGGTTTTGTTTTCCTTCGATCCCTGCGTTGTTGAAGAAGCCATCGATTTTCCCAAATTTCTCAACGGTTTCATTTACATAGTTTTCAACTGCTGTTTCATCTGCCACATTTGCAGTAATAAGCAATACTTCTGCGTTTGGCGCAACTTCTAACACTTTCCCTTTTGTTTCTTCTAATGAAGCAGCGTTTAAATCAACGAGTGAAAGTTTTGCTCCTTCTTTAGCTACTTGTAAAGCGGAAGCTTGTCCTAAACCAGATCCTGCACCTGTAATTAATACCACTTTCCCATCAAAACGATTGCTCATGAAAAATTTCCCCCTTTATTATCATAACGAAAATCATTATATCCCCTTGAATTATATTGAATTAAAACATCTCTAATTAAGTATATATAGCAATGTAAAGTCATTTTTTCCTGTTTAGTTCCAGATGGTACAAATAATTTCCACAAAGCTAGTATCCACAAAGAACTATTGCCTGTTTCAAACTTGAAGTAAAAGATCCTACCCCATAATTGATTATTGAGCCGTATATCCGCCATCAACGATTAAACTATTACCAGTCATGAATGAAGAATCATCGGAAGCCATGAATAATACTGCTTTTGCCATTTCTTCCGCTTGACCAAGGCGTTTCATCGGTGTGGCTGCAGATAGAACTTGCTTGCTTTCTTCTGGAATAATAGGTGTATCAATAAAACCAGGGCATAATGCGTTAATACGAATATTTTGTTCTGCATATTCAAGCGCAAGTGAACGAGTTAAGTTTATCACGCCACCTTTTGCTGCGTTATAGGCTGCTGAACCAGGTGATCCAACCCAACCGTACATAGATGCCGTATTCACAATCGTGCCGCCACCTGTTTTTAACATTTCACGGATAGATTCACGTGCTACTAAGAAGACTCCATCTAAATCAACATTTACAGTATTACGCCATTCTGAGTACTCTAATTCATGTGAAGGATGAACACGGCCGATCCCCGCATTGTTGAAGACTACATCTACTTTGCCAAACGTTTCAACTGTTTGTTTAAAGATATTTGCTACTTCTTCTTCACTCGTAATATTTGCTTTAATAAAAAGAGCTTCAGCGTTAAGCGCTTTCAATTCTACTTCAAAAGCTTTCCCTTTTTCCTCATTTAAATCAACAAGCACCACTTTAGCCCCTTCTGAAACAAATAAACGTGCTGTTGCTGCTCCAATTCCAGATGCTCCACCTGTAATGACAGCTACTTTGTCTTGCAGTTTCCCCATTCTAAATTCCCCCCATGATTATAGTTCCCATACTACATACTCGTGAAAAATGCTAGCCAGATTTAATATCTGTGCTATTTTGTTCACAATTAAATTTTACTACTTTGTACACATTTAACAATCATTAAGATATCATTAAGTGTCTACTAATTAGACACTTATGATAAATCTGTCTATTTTCAGGGAGGTATCATCATGAATAACGAACAAAATACGACATCCGGGCGACAAAATCGGACAAAAGAACATTTAAAGCAAGCAATGATTGAACTCATAAAAGAAAAGGGTTACCATTCCGTTTCTGTAAAAAATATTGTTGATTTTGCCGCTTATAATCGCAGTACCTTTTATGTCCATTACTTAGATAAAATTGAAATAGCTGAAGATTTACTTATTTCTATGCTACAAGGGTTAGAAGATTCAGTTGGCAAACCATATGTAACAGGTCAGAAAGTATATACGGCCAAGCTAAATGAACCATCTTTTAATATCGTTTCTTATATTTATAAAAACCAGCATTTTTTTGAACTGATTAACTATGATGACACGTTACCGGGACTACATACACGGTTCCCTCAAACGATCTTAAAAATCTATAAAGAACAATTTATTTTCGAAACCATCAACAATATCCCAGTCAATATGGATTATTTTAAACGATATACAGCTTATGGCTTTTACGGACTCATCAAAAATTGGATCCAAAATGGCTTTAAAGAATCCCAAGAAAAATTTATCGAGGAAGTTATTAATCTATCGAAAACACATATTTACTCAGTAAAGTATATCGGAAAATGATTCATAAGTCCCAGGGCCTTATCACGATGTTTTTAATATCGGATCTGCAATTTAAAAAACGGGGCTGCATGGTGTCAGTTCAACTCTGTAACCTAGCTCATACCATATTCGTGGTGCATTTCTCCTCCACTATGTTAAAAAGGATGCTTGAATCAATTCAAGCATCCTTTAATGCCTATTCCTTTTAACTTCTAGCTGTTTCTACGTAACTATACAGCACAGCCCCTCCGCGTTTTGCAATGCCTCTAAAATGCTTAAAATCATCCCTTTTGACAAGTACAATACGCACAGGAAGAAACTCTTCCTTTGTTACATAGTACTCCGATAATTCCCCATTCTTTAACTTCTCGAGTATTTCTTGAATTTGTTCCTCGTTCATATTTCAGCACCCTCATCCTATTATTACATTTATATTATATGAATATTGTTTTGTTTTCCATGGGATCCTCAAACTTCAAATGTGATCTAAATTTATATGGCCAGCAGCCATTACAATGAAAGCGCACTCAATTACACGAGGTAAAATTAGGTAATTTAACGAAATAATAACATATTACTTTACGAAAAATAAAATATAGTGCAAAATGTTATTAATCTCTTAATTCAAATCTTGCAAAAAGGGGCGAGGCTTTTGAAAAAAGCAGAAGTAGGAAATGTAATTGAATTCCGTGATGGATTGCAGGGAATTGTCGAAAAGGTAAACGAAAACTCAGTGATCGTCGATCTTTCTTATATGGGAAATTATCGAGACCTTGATCTAGAACAAAGGACTGTAGTTAATCATAAAAATTATAAAATTGTGAAGGAAACTGTTTTATGAAAACGCATTCCTAGCAATAAATGCGGAAGCGCCTTGCCCACCCTCGACAAGCACAAGACGAGCCTCTCGGAAAGGTGTACTTTTCCTTTCTGGGAGGATTGGCTTGTGACCTCGAGGGGGTAGGCGCTGTAGCTAGACAGTTCTCAAATTCGAGAAAAGTTATACTTTCTTAATATTTAAATAAAAAGCAGCTAACTACTGCTTTTTATTTATTTTTTTGAAATTATATCAATATTATTCCTTCTCCTGGGCGATCTCTTTAAGTGACTTTACTTTACCATGCGGATTCTGATCTTGCTTCCTGACAGTCCAAGCCCGCTCTTTTTCTCGTTTTGATTTTGTCACGATATCCCTCCTTTCTTTCATCTTTAGGTTAAGCATTTTTTACTATTTTATTTTCATTAAAGCAAAAGAAATCATTTGAATACAATTATTGAGCTCTTTTTGCTAAAATAGACTTGTTTGCAGAAAGGAGTTTGGACGTTTGAAAAATATAACTGCAGATTTCCGTCTAATAATCGGGCTTCTTATTGCCCATTTTTTAATGTATTTTACCTTTCAGGATAAAGCTGTTTTCTGGTATATCTTTTCGGCTTCTCTCTTATTTTTAATCAGCTATTCGATATTAAACGAAGAATTGAAGGATGAAGCTCCGTTTTGGCAATATCTCTCGTATGGAATAGGGTCTGGCCTCTTACTATTTGGAGTTTTTTGGGCTGGATTTCATTTGATTGATTTATTTAATCTTCCTTTTATGAAGGACATTTCAAAGCTGTATGGAAGATATTCACCATCGATGCTTTGGCATTATATTGTTCTCATGTTAATTATTATTCCTGGTGAAGAAATTTTTTGGCGCGGTTTCGTTCAAAAGAGAATGTTAAAATACACAAGTATCCCAGCAGCAATCGTTATATCATCTATTCTCTATGCATCCGTTCATTTATACTCAGCACACTGGATATTGGCTTTTGCAGCATTAATTGCCGGACTTTTCTGGGGATGGCTCTACACATGGAAAAAAAGTATGCCTTTATTAATTGTCTCACATTTAATTTTTGATTTATTCCTATTTGTAATACTTCCCTTGAAATAAAAATGTGAAATTCTACTCATTTTCCCAAATATATTTGTATCTTTAAGTGAGAAAATGATATTGTAGGAATAATTATGTAACTCCTATTTTTACTTTTCGTCTAAATAATTACATCAGCTTTTTAGCAATTACAGGGGGGAATTACAGTGAAGTATTTAAAAAAATGGATGTTTGTTTTTGGATTAGTAGGACTCATTCTTTCAGGGTGTGGAACAACTGACAATAATGAAAATCAAGCGAATGGATCCAATCAAACTCAAAATGAAGAGATAAATAAGGAAAGACAGGAAAATCAAAATACGGAAGATGGACAAGGTACTGTAGAACCGAATAATGACGAACAAACGAAAGAAGATGATGGGGTTGTTCGTATTCCGGAACAAAACCTCCAATATACTGTAAATGGCGAAGCTAAGGAAGAAACAGCTTTTCTTAAATCAAGTGATAATCAGCCTTATTCTATGTATGTCTTGCCTGAATTTGATTTAACAGCTGAAGAACCTCAAAAGGATGTTCTTTTTCTAACTGAAAATGATCATGTCTTTATGCGAATAGAACTTCTTCCTCCTGATGTACAATGGGATATGATGGAAGAAAATACGAAGGCCCAGCTTCAAGCTGTGGACGAAACGATTCAACCCATTGAAGTGCCGAGTACTGATGAGTTTTTTAAAGATTCAATTGCATTGGAAGCATCCAATGGTGACGATGTCGTTACTTCTTATTTAATTAAAAACTCAAATCAGCCTCTTAAATTGACTCTTTTTACAAAGAAAGATTTAAATTATAAAGATGCATTCCTGCAAATGGGTAAAACAATTTTAATAAACAAATAATCATTTTACTGAAAAGACCCTGGAAAATTGACGGGTCTTTTCTTTATCTTGCCTCATTAAAAGGCTTCATCCACAATAACACGATAAAAATAATACTTATATATCCGAAGACCGGATATACATATGATAATAAAGTGCCATATTTTATTAAACTGATAAAATAACAAATAGTAAAAATAATACAAACCGTAACTACACTGGGAATGGATATGTACTTCCTTAGCTGACGCTCAATGCCAAATACATTCCCAATGACTGAGGTGAAAATTTCCCCATAAATAATAAGTACATAAATCCCAAAAAATGAAGTGGCAAAGGTTTTCATGATTACTGCCATAGGAATATCGTAAGATTCGAGCTGAGGCAGCATAACTAATGTCAAATGACTTGAAATGAGGATAATGGTCAATGCCCCTCCACCAAGTATTCCACCCCATTTAATGGTTTTGTCATTTTTAATTTCAGTCGCAATTGGAACTAAAACAGCCTGTGCTAATCCTAAATTCAATGCAGCATATGAAAATGGAGCAACTACTGCTTTCCACCCATCTTCTGCAAAAGGAATATACAAAATTTGCTCCGTAAAATTAGGAAGTCTCATTGAAAGAAACATTAACAAAAAACTAAAACCTATCATCATCGGAACAACAAATGAATTAACAGCAAATATACCTTTCGTACCTAAAACCATTACTGCAATGGAAAGGCCAATCGTTACAAATATCCCTGTATACTTCGACAATCCCATTTGTTCTTCAAATACTGCTCCTGCACCAGATAGCATGACTGCACATACCCCGAGCAACATAAAAAGCATCAATATATTAATGGCCGATCCAAAGAATTTACCAAATAAATATTCGTTCAATTCTTCATAGGAAGTTGCTTGAATACGTGCTGCTATCCTCATTAATTTTGATCCTAAAAAAATAAATATGTAGCCACTCATTAAAATTGAAACTAATCCAATAAAACCAAAACGGGAAAAGAACTCAACAATTTCCCTCCCTGTTGCAAAGCCTGCTCCAACAACAGTCCCTACATACACGGCAGCTATTTGAAAGGCTGCACTCCAGTTCGTCTTCACAAGATCTCCTCCTTCTCTTCAATATATGAGCCTGAGGACAAACTAAGACGAGCATTCTAAGTATATTATTTAAGTTTCCATTAAATTACTAAACCAAATTCGAGATGTTCCACTTGAAAGTCAAAGAAGGTCAAAGTATAATAAAGCCAAAGGTCAAATATAGTCAAAGTCAAATATTAAACTAGGGGGTATTCCATATGCTTTGTCAAAAATGTCGTGAGAAAGAAGCAAATGTACAATTTAAAGTAAATGTTAACGGAAATGAAACAAACTTAATTCTCTGCCAAAGCTGCTACCAGGATGAAAAAGCAAAGATTGGTTCCTCCTTCGGCCCATCTTTTAGCGGATTTTCTGGCTTTAATCAGCTGCCGTTTGATGAGCTGTTCAAAAACATAAATTCAGCTCAAAATCAAAAACACTCATCTGCACAAAAAGATGTAAGGGAGCCTAGTCGTAACGGTTTTATTGATCAATACGGCAGAAACCTAACACAGATAGCTAAAGCGGGACTTATTGATCCGGTGATTGGAAGAGATGAAGAAGTTAACCGTGTTATTGAAATTTTAAACAGAAGAAATAAAAATAACCCCGTTTTAATTGGTGAACCTGGGGTAGGAAAAACTGCCATTGCTGAAGGCTTGGCTACAATGATATCCGAAGGAAAGGTTCCAAAAAAACTTCTAAATAAGGAAGTTTACTTGCTGGATGTTGCTTCACTAGTTGCTAATACCGGCATTAGGGGACAATTCGAAGAAAGAATGAAGCAGATTATTAATGAATTGCAGGAAAGGAAAAATATAATCCTCTTTATTGATGAAATTCATTTACTAGTTGGCGCCGGTTCAGCTGAAGGCTCCATGGATGCAGGAAATATTCTAAAACCCGCACTTGCGAGAGGCGAACTACAATTAGTCGGTGCAACCACATTAAAGGAATACCGTCAGATCGAAAAGGATCCTGCTCTTGAGCGCCGTTTTCAACCGGTATATGTGCTAGAGCCAACAGCTGAAGAAGCTATGGAAATTCTTAATGGACTTAAATCAAAGTATGAAGATTACCATGAAGTTTCATATTCAGAAGAAGCTTTGAAAGCTTGTATTTCATTATCTAGCCGATATATTCAAGATCGCTTTCTACCAGATAAAGCAATTGATTTAATGGATGAAGCCGGTTCGAAAATCAATTTGAATTCAAACTTTACTCCTTTCGAGCAAATCGAAAAACGGCTAAAGGAAATTGGTAGACAAAAGGAAAAGGCTTTACAGGAAGAGAATTATGAGGCAGCTGCAAAGCTTCGAGATGAAGAAGTGATGCTGGAAAAAACATTAAACACAAATAACCATGAATCGCGCCCTATTGTTGAAATCCATCATATTCAAGAAATCATT
Source organism: Bacillus sp. JJ1773 (assembly GCF_036962035.1). Classification (NCBI taxonomy): domain Bacteria; kingdom Bacillati; phylum Bacillota; class Bacilli; order Caryophanales; family Bacillaceae; genus Bacillus; species Bacillus sp. JJ1773. The sequence goes on along the minus strand of NZ_JBALNX010000003.1, from coordinate 45,335 downwards.
GAGAAGAAAACAGGTATTCCAGTCGGAAAGTTAATGGAAGATGAACAAGTATTGATGAAAAACTTGGAATCAAACCTCTCCAAAAAAGTAATCGGTCAAGTGGAAGCTGTTCAAAAAGCAGCAAAGGCAATTCGCAGAAGCCGTGCTGGACTTAAAGCTAAAAACCGTCCAATAGGTTCCTTCTTATTTGTTGGACCAACAGGTGTCGGGAAGACTGAATTAACGAAAACACTCGCTGAGGAACTGTTTGGTTCTAAAGAGGCAATGATTCGCCTTGATATGAGTGAATATATGGAGAAGCATAGTATTTCGAAAATTATCGGATCACCTCCAGGTTATATCGGTCATGATGAGGCTGGACAATTAACAGAAAAAGTACGCCGAAATCCGTACAGCATTATCCTGCTTGATGAAATTGAAAAGGCACATCCTGATGTTCAGCATTTATTCCTCCAAATTCTTGAGGATGGACGTTTAACTGATAGTCAGGGACGCACCGTAAGCTTTAAGGATTCTGTCATTATTATGACAAGTAATGCTGGTGTACAGCACAGGGAGATTCACGTTGGGTTTGGTACGAATGAAGCGATGAAGGAAGCAAGTATTTTGGATACTCTTGGTCAGTTCTTTAAACCAGAATTCCTCAATCGTTTTGATAACATTATTGAGTTTAAGTCGCTTGAAAAAGAGCATTTGCTAGACATTGTTGAAATTATGCTCAAAGAATTAAATCATAATTTAAGTGAACAAAACATTCAGCTTACAGTTTCCGATGATGCTAAATCAAAGCTTGCCGAGCTTGGCAATAATCCCGCTTTCGGAGCTCGTCCTCTAAGAAGAGTTATTCAGGATCAACTTGAAGATAAGCTAGCTGATTTCATCATTGATCAGCCTGGTGAACATCAATTACAGGCAGTATTAGAAAATGATGAAATTATCATTAAAATGAAGGAATAGTTACAGCAAAAGGCCGGTTATTTCCCGGCCTTTTGTCATTCTCTCGAACTATTATAAGCTCTTATCATCAATTGAATTTAACCAGCTTTCAATTTCTCCAACAACAGATTCCACACAGCCACCTTCGAATGGTGAAGTGAGATTTGCCTCTGATACTAAACTAGTAAAGGCTTGGCTGCCTCCAAGACTGCATAGATGTAAATAATCCTTCCAAGCTCCTTCATGGTCTTCCCTGGATCGTTTCCAGAACTGGAATGCACAAATTTGTGCAAGTGTATAATCAATATAGTAAAACGGTGAATTATAAATATGTGCCTGTCGTTGCCAAAAGCCGCCATTTTCTAAATACTCATTGCCATCGTAATCTTTATGCGGCATATATTTCTTCTCAATTTCTCTCCAAGCTTGCTTTCTCTCTTTTGGAGATGCAGTATTGTTTTCGTATACCCAATGCTGAAACTCATCTACAGCCACACCATAAGGAAGAAATAATAAAGCACTGCTCAAGTGGGCAAATTTATATTTATCGGTATCCTCTTTAAAGAATTTATCCATCCATGGCCATGTAAAGAATTCCATACTCATGGAATGAATTTCACATGCTTCATATGTCGGCCAATAATATTCCGGAATTTCATATTTTCCGCTCGAATAAACTTGGAATGCATGACCTGCCTCATGTGTAAGTACATCAATATCGCCTGAAGTCCCATTGAAATTCGAGAAAATAAATGGAGCCTTGTAATTCTCAATAAATGTGCAATATCCGCCCCCTGCTTTTCCCTTTTTTGCAACAAGATCCATCAAGTTCTCTTTTCTCAAATATGAGAAAAACTCCCCTGTTTCTTTTGAAAGCTCATCATACATCGCTTGACCATTTTCGATAATCCATTCTGGACTCCCTTTTGGTGCTGCATTACCTGTTTTAAAGTTAAAGCCCTCATCATAATACTTCAATTGATCAACACCAATTCGTTCTCTTTGGCGTTCCTTCAATTTTGTTGCAATTGGAACGATAAATTCCTTAACTTGATCGCGAAACTTAGCAACCATCTCAGCATTATAATCCGTTCTTTGCATTCGTAAATAAGCTAACTCTACAAAATTATTATATCCAAGCTTGTGGGCAATTTCTGTTCTAACCTTTACTAATTCATCAAAAATACGATCAAGCTCTTCCTCATTATCTGCTAAGAAACCGAAGCGAGCTTCACTTGCTGTTTTTCGGACATTACGGTCAATAGACTGTGTAAATGGTTCCATTTGTGCAAGAGTGCGCTCTTCTCCATCAAAATCAATCTTTGCAGAGGCGATTAATTTTGTGTAGTCGGAAGATAGTTTATTTTCCTTTTGCAGCAATGGAACAATTTCTGGAGAAAATACTTTTAATTGAGCTTCAGCTAATGCAAAAAGCTGAGACCCAAACTTCTCTTCTAATTCATTGCGGAAATCAGATTTGACTAGAGCTTCGTAGTATTTAGTTACAAAACCCTCCACTTCTGGTTGAATTTCATCCATATAGTCCTGCTCCGCTTTATAGAACTCATCATTTGTATCAACAGAATGGCGAATATAACAAAGGTTAAACATAGTTCCTATGTCATTGCGTAATTCATTAATTTTCTTCATTGCCAAAATTTGCTCTTCAGCCGACATTGCCTGATTAAAAATTGCTAATGCATCATCAAATTTCTTGCTCAATTCCGTTAAATTTGGACGGGTATATGTATAATTTTCAAAACTCAATTCAAATGCCCCCTTATTTCCTCTGTTATCAAAACCATTATTATAATTCTACATATATGAATGAATCCCTCTATTTAGAAAAGAAAAAAACGATCCTTTTGGACCGTTTTACATTTTTCCGATTGATAGTCCGAGCCTTTTCAACAAGCTAATCGCTGTATCCTTTTCTTCCTCAGAAAGTTCGGACATTAAAGCATGTATATGCTTTTCATGGTCTGGAAAAATCCCCTCAATAAAGGACTTGCCCTTCTCCGTAATTTGCCCATACGTAACTCGTCTGTCTTTCGCACATGCGGCCCTTCTTAAATACCCCTTTTGCTCAAGCTTATCCACAACATACGTAATACTTCCACTTGCTAAAAGAATCTTTCCTCCTATTTGCTGCAGAGGCTGATCTCCTTTATGATAAAGTAGCTCCAAGACGGCAAATTCTGTTGGGTTTAGACCGTATGTTTGAATTAGTTTATTTACATTTTCACTGAGTGAGCGGTAGGCTCTTGAAAGTACGATAAATAATTTCAATGATTGTTCACTTTGTTCAGTACTCACTTTAATCCAATCCTTTATAAT
>NZ_JBALNX010000003.1:0-42046 GCF_036962035.1 Bacillus sp. JJ1773 | reverse complement strand
ATAATTATCTTGAAATCTAAGTAAATTATAAGAAAACAATTGGATTATGTCAATTTTCGTATATTTTTATTAAAGGAAGACGTTTATTTATTCGCCATTCTACCTCGGTTTCCGAGATAAAACTCTTCTGCAAAATAAGGGTATACTATATAATTGAACTATTACTATAATGACGGAGTTCTAAATTGATGAAAAGTCGTAAAGGCAATTTTTTATTATACGTAGTCATTGTCATCTGCCCCATTCTCGTTAGTGTCCTTTATAATTTATATGATACGATAAATCGTGATTATGCTGAACGAAGGGAACAAGCGATCTGGACAGGCACCATTCACCAAAGAAGCTGGGATAAATTCATTGCTGAAACAGTAACGTCACTTGATACTTTATCTTTCACCGCTGAGATGGCGATTGAAACCCCACTGAAGCTGGAATCAATTTTGAAAAAAATGCACAGTAAAGAACCGAGATATGGAGGTATATATTTACTTGATGAAAGTGGAACGGTGATTACGGGCTCCAATTCACTTCTTGCAAATATGAATCTATCCGATCATGATTATGTACAAGAAATTTTGGAGACAAAAGACATCATTATCTCAAATCATTATGAAGTATTGAAAAATGGCAAGAAAGTGATTGGAATAGGCAAGCCAGTATTGAATGAAGAAGGGAAAATTGATTTTATAATCATCGCCCATTTAAGGGTGGATTATTTACAAAATATCATGAGGCTATTAACTCCTGATACAAGACTTTCAGTAATTTCTTCAACTGGTGCTGTCATCATGGATATTAATACTGCTTCTACCGCAACAGAATTTACAGAAAAAAACTCGATCACCCTCTCTATTGACAGGCTGCCATGGAGTATCCAAGTTGAAATACCACAAAGAGAGAAAGGAAATATCATTAAGACCGTCTCCATTGATTTACTTCAATTTATATTTATTTTTCATATTTTATTCCTATTTATAAAATATTTAATGCTTAAAAGACAGGCAGCAAGTGAGAAAAAGGAGAACGAGATTCAAAAACTTGAGCTTGTTGGAACACTAGCGGCAAGCACTGCCCATGAAATCAGAAACCCACTTACTGGAATTAAAGGACTTGTACAGCTATTAAGTGAAAAATATACGAATTCTCAAGATCAATATTATTTTGCCGTCATCAATGATGAAATAAGCCGGATAAATGAGATTGTTAGTGAATTTCTTATTCTTGGTAAACCGACAGCCCAAAAAACAGAAATTATGGATATAAGAAACATCCTTAAGGAGCTGGAACCGCTCATATTATCAGAGGCTAATTTAAACAATGTTAAATACGAGCTGGCTCATCCATTAACACCTTTGCTTGTTGATTGCACGAAGGACCAATTAAAGCAGGTGCTGCTGAATATTAGCAAAAATGCCTTAGAATCAATGGCTAAGGGCGGTCATTTAACAATTAAGTTATTCAGAGAGCAAGATGAATGTCATATTCAAATTGCTGATACAGGAATAGGAATACGTGAAGAAGATATTGAAAAAATCTTTCAGCCCTTCTATACATCAAAGGATTTCGGCACAGGACTTGGGCTTGTCGTTTGCAAAAGAATCCTTCATTCATTTGATGGAGAAATAAAAATTTCTAGCACAGTAAATAAAGGAACTGTCGTTGATGTCATACTGCCTATTCAAAATGGAGTTGAAGGAAATCCTTAAAAAGTAAAAGAGCCAACTGGCTCTTTTTTCATTACATCTCTTAATCAATAATATTGACAATACTTTTCTTTTGTTCAATTCTAGATTTTATTTCATCCATTAATCTAATAACACGCTCATTGCGATCCTCTGGTGCGATTTTTTTATTAAAAACTGAATACAATGTAATATCCCGAAGCATAAGAAATAACGGCATCTGCTCCTCCCAACCGTGTGGAAGGTTATTTTCTGTTTTATATCCCGCCAAAAATGCGTCTATAAATAAACGGCCAAACTCCTCACGCTCATTGATTTCCTTAGCTGTAAAGCTAGACAGGCATGAATAATAAAGAGGAATGGCAATATCAGACACTAGCCAGTGATAACAGCAATCATCAAAATCGAACACATGAATACTGCTGCCATCATAGAAAAAGTTCCCAGCATGAATATCTGTATGTATGAGTCCGTAATTGTCACTGTCTACAGGAATAGACTTTATTTTCTCTAATAATTCTATAGCGTTTTGTCTTGCAATTGTCTCTGTTGCAGGAAAATATTTTTCTACATTTAGAAGTTCATCTTCGTACCAGTGTGGTCTCTTCTTAATTAGCGGGGAAGATACATACTTCTTTGTAGCTGTATGCATTTTACCAATTTGTTTCCCCCAAGCTGATAAAAGATCGTTATTAAATGGATTCTCTTTCGTTTTCACTGGTTTCCCAGTTGCTTTGGAAAATAGACTTCCAAAAAAAACGGATTGGTCTTCAGCTGAAATGAATTCAACAAATTTACCATTTATCGATTCGAATGCAGTAGAAACATTTATTCCTTGTTGATACAAATAATTAACCCATTCAATTTCCGCATATAAATTTTCCAACTCTCTATGCGAGCTGTGAGTAATTCTTAAAATATATGGTTTACCTTCTTTGTACACTTCATAAACGAAATTTTCAAAGTCACCTAAGAGTTTATATTCATCTTCCAATGAAAAAGATTTCAAAAAGTGAATCATGATTTCCTTTGTGTGTAACACCTCTACAGACTTCTCCACATATTTCCTCCCCCACAAGCTGAATTTCCTAACTAAAGAAAATTTGTAAAATCCTATTATAATTATAAAAATATTCCTATTAACATTGTACTATATTATGAAAATTATAAAATATATTTCGTAAACTATAATAATCATGTATTATTATTACTTAGGATTACTAAATTATATTTTCAGAAAGGGGACCTGAGCATGAGCAATACCGCAGCAGCGACCAAGACCCTCCAAAATAGCAATGAAACATCTTACAAAATATTAATCATCTTAGGCCTCTGTCATTTATTAAATGATTCACTGCAAGCCATTATTCCTGCAATGTTTCCAATTTTAGAAAATTCGATGGGGCTAACCTTTACCCAGTTAGGAATCATTGGCTTTGCCTTAAATATTGTTGCTTCTGTATTACAGCCTGCGGTAGGGATGATTACAGATAAGAAACCAATGCCTTATGCTTTGCCAATAGGTTTAACCTCTAGCATGTTTGGCGTGTTAGGGCTTGCTTTGGCACAAAGCTTTGAGTTTATCGTCATTTCTGTCATTTTCATTGGTCTCGGTTCAGCCGTTTTTCATCCAGAAGGTTCTAGGGTTGCCTTCATGGCTGCAGGCCCTAGACGTGGTCTTGCCCAATCTATTTATCAGGTTGGCGGAAATAGCGGGCAGGCAATGGCACCTCTAATTACTGCTTTAATCTTAGTTCCTCTCGGGCAAATTGGAGCAGCATGGTTCACAGCTGTTGCAGCTGTTGCAGTAGGACTGCTGACTTATATAGCCTTTTGGTATGCTAGTAAACTTCGCATAGAGAGAACATTGATAAAGAAACAGAGCAAAATGGCCATACATGAGCAAAAAGGTTTATCAAAAGCTGTTAAAATTGCACTCGTTCTTGTCCTGTTTTTAATTTTTGCACGTTCATGGTATGTTTCAGGAATGACAAATTACTATGCCTTTTACACAATAGAAAACTACTCTTTCTCTATTAGGCAAGCGCAAATCTTTCTATTTGCCTTCCTCGTTTCGGGAGCACTTGGCACTTTCTTCGGTGGGCCACTTGCTGATCGATTTGGCAAAAAGGTGATTATCTTTTTATCTATGACTATATCAGCTCCATTAACTATATTAATTCCATTTGTTCCGCCTGTGATTGCTTTTTGCTTGCTTGCATTATCAGGCTTTATCTTAATGTCAAGCTTTTCTGTAACGGTCGTATATGCTCAAGAATTAGTTCCAGGAAAAATTGGTACAATGGCAGGACTCACAGTTGGGTTAGCTTTTGGCATGGGGGCTATTGGCTCGATGGTAATCGGGTATTTAGCCGACTTAATCGGAATTACTCAAACGATGATTCTTACAGGCTTCTTGCCATTGCTTGGATTGATAACACTTCTCCTGCCTTCTGATCAAAAGATTAATGAATGGAATTCATAATTTGGAGTACTTTTTAGTGGAGGCTATGCCTCCACTTTTTTTTCAAAAAAATTAAGACGATGCTAAATTTAAGCACCGTCTGATGGGACCCTATCCTCTATCTATCATTCAATTTATCTAGCGATCTAAAATTTACGCCAGCCTAAATACGATGCCATGCCCGCCCTTCGGATATTCCCATTTAATATTTTGATATGGACAGCCTATTCTGCAGCTTCCGCATTCATGGCAGCCCTCGTAGCCTACCTGCATTCTGAGCCCTTCCCATTTATAGACCTCCGCCGGGCAAAAAACTGTACAAATTTTGTCAGGGCATTTTGTTATACAAATATCATGGTCCATTACCGTTAAATGGGACTTCGTATCAGCTTTAAAACGTAAGAGATATTGTTTTTCTTCAATATTCTTCGTTGACATTATTTCACCGCCTTCCATGCTCGAAACATATCTTTAATAACCTTGATAGTGCCCCTTTCCCCAGTAAAGCTTTTCATAATTTGTTTTTGCTTATCCTTTTTAGACGTGCCGTCAACGGTAAAGAATTTACTTGCTGCCTGGTTCATTAAAGGAACATACTCTTTAAAGTATTGCGGATGATGCTCAAAAACATGAGTAGCATCTTTATATTTTTCCAAGTCCTTCATAATAAAGCTCTCATGTAAAGCCTCTCTATAATGATTTAAACTTGATTCACTGAAATCATTGCGTTTTTTCGCTTCAATAATAGCCTCTGCCGCCATTTGCCCTGACTTCATAGCCATATTAGACCCTTCCCTGTGGATCGCATTTACAAGCTGGGCAGCATCTCCGACTACAAGCACTCCATTTCCAGCTACCTTTGGAACAGAATGAAATCCTCCTTCTGGAATAAGATGTGCTAAGTATTCAGCAGACTCTCCCCCTTCCATCAATGGTCTAACCATTGGGTGAGTTTTTAAATAATCTAATAGATCATAAGGTTTGAGTTTTGCCTTGATCATACTGGATAGCGTTGTTCCAACTCCAATATTGATGCTTTCCTTATTTGTATAAATAAACGCAGTTCCAAGATTCCCCTTAGTCGAGTCACCAAATATTTCGATCGTACAGCCTTGGTTATCCTCTAAATTAAAACGGTCGTTGATTTTTTCCTTCGTTAGATTCACTACTTCCATCACGGTTAAGGCAACTTCGTCCGGCCTAAATTCCTTATGAAATCCAAGTTGCTTGCCAAGCAGTGAATTTACTCCATCAGCTAAAACGACAACATCGGCATAAACCTCTCCATCTGGACGATCCGTTCTGACCCCGATTACCTTACCATTTTCCACGATACACTCTAGGACAACCGTTTCATTAATGAGTAAAACCCCTTGCTCGACCCCTTTCTTAGCAAACCATTGATCAAATTGGGCCCTTAATACTGTGAAATTATTGTATGGCTCGACTCCCCATTCAAGCCCTTTATAGCCAAAGGTGACAGCTGATTCTTTATCCATCATCCAAAATCGCTGTTCAATAACAGGTCTTTCCAATGGTGCTTCCTTCCAGAATTCAGGAATTATTTCTTCCATCTGTTTCCTGTATAATACGCCCCCCATCACATTTTTGCTTCCAGGATATTCTCCTCTTTCAATCTGTAAAACCTTTAACCCATTTTTTGCACAAGTATAGGCACAGGAGGTTCCAGCCGGGCCTGCTCCCACTACAATGGCATCAAATTTTTCAGACATAGCTCACTTCACCGCCCTTCTCTTTTCGAAGTTCTTTAAATTGCTTAATCAATTTTGGGACAATTTCTAAGGCATCTCCAACAATTCCATAAGTGGCGACATCAAATATTGGGGCATTTGGATCTTTATTAATGGCGATGATAAACTCTGAATTTTTCATTCCAACAATATGCTGAATAGCTCCTGAGATTCCAATTGCAAAGTAAATTTTAGGTGTAATCGTTTCTCCTGTTTGCCCTACTTGCTGTTCATGAGGAAGCCAGCCTGCCTCTACAACATCTCTCGTTCCACCCACGCTAGCACCGATCGTTTCAGCCAATTCATGAATAAGCTGAAATCCTTTAGGGTCCCCCATCCCTTTTCCCCCAGCTACCACAACATGAGCATCGGATAAGCGAACCTTTTTTGTGACATCCTTCACAATTTCTAGCACCTTTGTTCTCATTTCTTCTTCACTTAAAGAAATTTCTTCTTCAATTACCTTCCCTTCTCTGCTATCGTCTTTATCGAGTGCCTTCATGACTTTAGGTCTTACAGTAGCCATTTGAGGGCGATGTTTCTTACATAAAATTGTTGCCATAATATTTCCGCCAAATGCTGGGCGGCTTGCCTCCAGCAATCGTGTTTCCAAATCCGCATCCAGCATCGTTGTATCTGCTGTTAAGCCTGTGCTTAAATCTGTGGCAACTGCGCTTGCAAGGTCTTTTCCATTCGAAGTAGCACCATAAAGAAAAATTTCAGGCTTGTATTTTTCTGCAAGAAGCATAACTCCTTTCATATATGATTCTGTTCGATAATCTCTTAAAACGGGGTTGTCGATCATATATACTTGGTCTGCACCATAGGAAATGACTTCCGGGCATAGTTCCTTAATATGATGACCTAATAATACCCCGGATAATGGAACCTCTAATTTGTCCGCAAGCCTTCTTCCTGCACCCAAAAGTTCCAATGAAACTCCTTCGATTGCCCTCTCATTAACCTCAATAAAGACCCAAACACCACGGTAATCTTCAAACATCGGGACCTCTCCTTTGTATAAAAAGTGAATAATAGCAGCTTAAAAACGATTGTTCACTAAAATGAAAATAGACAAGAAATAACATTGTAATAAACGACTAGCCTACCATCTATCCAAGGAGTAATTCCTTTTTATCCTCTAGTAAAGAAATTAGCTGCTTCACTTGTTCGTCAGCACTGCCTTCTAGTCTTTTTCCGCCTTCAGGTTTGGGAGGAGTGAACATTTTCCCTACAATGGTCGGAGATCCCTTTAGCCCAAGCTGAGATCTGTCAACATTCTCCAGATCATTTACTGTCCAAATAATGGGCTCGTACCTTGCAGCTTTAATCATATTAGTCATGGGCGAATATTCAATGTCATTAATCTCTTTCGCAACTGTTAATAGGCATGGAAATTGCGATTCAATTAATTGATGTCCATTCGCAATTTTTCTTTTTAATAGAACCTTTTTATCTGAAGTATTAAAGCTTGATACTTCTATTACATTGGTTATTGGTGGTATATCCATTCTCCTCGCTATTCCTGGGCCAACCTGGCCAGTATCCCCATCAATCGCATGCAGACCGCAAATAATTAAATCTATTGGCTCCTCTTTCGTAATTCTCTCCAATGCCTTTGATAACGCATAGCTCGTTGCTAAAGTGTCCGCACCCGCAAAGGCCCTGTCAGAAATTAAATAACCTTTATCAGCACCAATTTCAATACTTTTCTTAATGACAGCTGTTGCCTGAGGAGGACCCATGGAAAGAACAGAAATCGTTCCCTCCCCAATCATTTTCTTAATCCTTACGGCCTCTTGAACAGCATGTGCATCATATGGGTTCAAGATTGCAGGCGCACTTCTTCGATCAAGTGTGTTTGTCTTTGGATTTATTTTTATTATTTTTGTATCTGGTACTTGCTTTACACAGACGACAATATGCATAACTAGCTCTCCCTCCTTATCAATGAAAACGTTTTCCTTTTGATCGTAAAAAAAGTATATGTATTAACGATATATGACTCTCGGCACAAGCATAGTACTAACAATTAGTGAAAATGCTTTCGCTAACAGCTGCTTTTCTAAATGGAATAATCAGCTATATGTGCTGTAGCTGATTGACAAAAAAAGTAATTTTCTGAACACATCTTGTGCTTCAGTATAAAATATATATTGTTTCCGCTGATGCCTATTCAGAAAAAAATCATTTTTATTATTAAAATTGAAATAAATGTTTGTCAGCCGCTTAAGTTGACTCTTATAATATGGTTACAAATAGAAATGAGGGAATGAGAATGAGGGAAGTAATTATCGGAAGCGTACTCTCAGCCTTATCAACAGGAGTTGGCGCTTTAATTATACTTTTTATGTCAAGTGCTGTTACCCATAAATGGCGCGATACTTTACTTGCGTTCACTGCCGGAATTATGATGGCCGCTTCTACTTTAGGTCTAATACCTGAGGCTTTAAAGACAGGGGGATTTCCTTCAGTCGCTATCGGAATATTTCTGGGAGTCTTAACTCTTACTTTGATGGAAAAAAACATTCCTCATATAGATCTAAAGCATTCGAAAAAAGGAATCGAGTTTGATGAAAAAGCCATGCTTATTATCGCGGCGATTACCCTTCACAACATCCCTGAAGGTCTGTCAGTTGGAGTAAGCTATGCATCTCATGTAAAGGATACCGGAAACCTAATTGCCTTTGCCATCGGTCTGCAGAATGCTCCTGAAGGATTTCTTGTCGCTTTATTCCTCGTCAACCAAAAGATAAATAAATTTAAAGCATTTGTTATTTCAACGTTGACTGGAGCTATTGAAATTGTCATGGGGTTATTAGGCTTCTATTTAACATCTTATGTGGACTTCCTCGTTCCATATGGACTCGCCTTTGCAGCAGGCGCAATGTTATTTATTATTTATAAAGAGTTAATACCTGAAAGTCATGGGGATGGAAACGAACGTACATCAACCTATTCCTTTATCATTGGACTTTTATTTATGGTATTGCTAATTGACTTCTTTTCATAATGTATACATAGCACTGTTGTTTGAAAAATAATATGAAAAAACCCTATAGCGTAATATTACGCATAGGGATTTTTTTAAGTAATCATTTCAAATTCAGTCACTGTTAACGTATTTGGCAAAACAAGAATCATTTTCTTAAAGGGAAATCGAACTTCTTCCTCTATCTTTTCTGAATGATGTATGGTCATTTGATATTCATAAATTAATTGATCAAGCTCTTGACTGCATTGAATGGTATCTTCACTCGTATACCCATATTTCCTTGCAGAATTTATCATTTTCTCCCTTTTTTCTTGGATCTGCAGCAATATTTCTTTACAATTTTCTGCCAACTTTTTTCCTCCATCCTATCCCTTTCTATCTAGAATCGTTCTATTTAAGTAGTTACCTTTAGCATTATTGCAAGAAAATACATAAAAGTAAATAGATTCGCAGAATTAGACAGTTTTCACCAAAATATAAATTTCTCGACATTTTGCGAGTATATTTTTAAGAAGCGTTTCGACAAGATAAGATCAATTTACAGTACTTTTTTCATTGGCAGAAATATGTTAAAAATAGTGCCTACTCCTAATTCACTTTCAACTTCTATATTGCCCTTATGCTCTTCAATAATTTTAAAAGTTACCATAAGTCCAAGACCCGTACCTTTTTCCTTCGTTGTGTAAAAAGGCTGACCGAGCTTTTCAACCTTATCCTTTGGTATTCCACTCCCCTCATCCTCGATGGATATATGTATTCTGCCATCCTCCGTTGAATTCATGAACACATCAATATAGCCGCCATTTGGCATGACCTCAATTGCATTCTTAATTACGTTAATAAAGACCTTCTTCATTTGATTTGGTTCGCAGAATATTGGAGGCAGGCCTTTTTCGTATTTTGTTCGAAACTGAATATTATGTAATACGGCTTGAGCACTTAAGAAATCTACTGTTTCCTTCATAATTTGTATAAGATCAACTTCAACAAACTTAACTGCTTGTGGTTTTGCCAAAATTAAAAATTCATTAATGATCGTGTCAATCCTCTTCAGCTCAGAAGAAATAATGTTAAAATACATGGAATGATCCTCTTTAATAGTATCCTCTAATAACTGAATAAATCCTTTTAAGGCTGTCATTGGATTGCGAATTTCGTGCGCAATACCTGCGGCGAGTTCTCCGATAACATTTAATGTATCCGATTTTCGGAGTTGTACATCAAGCTGTAGCTTTTCTGTAATATCTTTAAAGGTTACTAAGCTTAATTCAGAAAGAATATTATACTTTGCTGAAAATTCAATATATTTAGATTCCCCAGATTCTACTGTAATATCAAGGGTGCCCGTTGTTTGACCACTATTAACGAGATTATGATAATAATAGTAAATTTCTTCATTTGAAAGATGTAGTTTTGTGAGTAGGTCTATAAATGAATGTCCAATTATTTCAGCCTTTGAAACAGACAGCATTTTTTCTGCAGCCTGATTTATATCAACAACGTTAAAATCATTCTTCCATAAGATAATCCCCTCTAAAGCACCCTCAAAGATTTTTCTAAATTTTAATTCACTTTCTCTTAGCTCTTTTTCCATTCTTCTTGTTTCACTTACATTTCGAAATATGGTCATATGAAATTCGTCAACTGCATGCAGTTTACTAGTGAATTCCAAAGATTTTAATTGTCCATTGGGCATTAGAAAAACAAGTTCATCCCGTATAGCCCCTTTTTCATGAAAATTATTGTATACTTGATAAATTTTCTCTTTGCTGGCATAAATAAAATCCTGAATCCTTTTTGAAACAAGCTCTTCTTTGCTGCATTCAAAAATTCGGCAGGCTGCCTCATTTGCTTTAATAATCTGACCCTTACCCGTCCAAAAAATAATCCCTTCTACAGCTTCTTCATATATATTTATATATATATCTGCATTTTTTATTAATTTGATTTCTAATTGCCTTATTTCACTCTCTGTAATATGAACTTCCTTTAAAAATTCCGCGTTTACATCGTTGCTGTTTTTGTTCAAATTCACTTCTACCTTCCCTCCTATTGGGATTTAACTATATACATAGTTCTACAAAATTAGCGAAAGTTCCTCTTACTAATTTGAAAATTGAAAAAACAAAAATTAATGATACAGGCTAGGGCAAAGAAAAATGGGATCCCTGTATAGCAGGGAATCCCATGAAATTAATTTTATAACTTGAATTTTGAAATCATCACATTTAATTGATCGGCAAGCTCTGATAAATTTTGAGCATTTTCTGAGATTTCTTCCATCGAATGATTGGTTTGCGTAATAACAGCACTCGTTTGTTCAATACCTGCTGCTGATTGAACGGATACTTCAGCAATATTTTCAATGGATTGATTCATATTCGTTGTAGCACCAGAAACTCTTTCAAAATTCATAGATATTTCTAACACATTGTTAGACATCATATTAACTGCCTGATAGATCTTTTCAAACGTTTCTCCCGTTAGCCGGATTTGATCAGTCCCTTTTTCAACCTGAGAATATCCAGTCTGTAAGGATGATACTACATTACTTGATTCCGTTTGAATTCCTTTTACAATTTTTGTAATATCCGCAACAGATAATGAAACTTGTTCTGCTAATTTTCGAACTTCATCTGCCACAACTGCAAATCCCCTGCCATGTTCACCTGCACGTGCCGCTTCAATAGCTGCATTTAACGCAAGCAAATTCGTTTGATTTGCAATATCATGTATAACCTGAATTAGTTTAGTAATTTGTTGTGTCTGTTCATCTAATCCGTTTACCCGTTCAACAGATGTTTTCATAATCTCATTAATCATGGACATTTGCTTCTGTGAATCTCCCATTAAGGTATCTCCAGTTTTAGTCAAATGTAAGACTTCATTCGATGCTTTTTGAATCTCTGTTCCGCTTTGAGCAGCTTTTTCAACCTCTGCCATATAGCTTTCCATCATACTAGCTAATCCACTAGCAGATTTTGCTTGTTCCTCAGCTCCTGCTGACAGCTCCTGCATTGTTGAAGCACCTTGCTGGCTTGCTGCCTTTACTTCAGTTGCGGCAATGTTTAGTTCTCCGCTCTTTTCTGTAACATAAGTTGAAACAGCCGATATTTCCTGTATCATAGCTTGAAGCTTTTCTTTCATTGAATTTGTTGCTTTTCCTAACTCTGCTATTTCATCACTGCCATCATAATCTATCGCTTCTACATTAAGATTTCCGCTCGCCACTTCATTTGAAAGGTGAACGATTTGACCAAGCTTTTTAGAAATAATTTTCCCTATAACTAGAATACTTACGATACCAAGGGCAGCAGAAATAACGATAGAAATCCCGAGTATGATTAAAGTTAAGATTAACGCGGACTTTGCAGAGCTTACCGCTTTCTTTTGCTCTGATTTCAACATTTCACTTAATATATCTAAATTAACGACTGTTTCAGTAATCATCGTATCTGCTTGCAGCTTCCCAAGACGGTATTCTCTTACATGCTGAAGCTTTACTTTCGGTTGAATCGTATCATGAAATATCGTTGTTATCTCTTTATCATTTTCCGCGATTTCAGCAAATAGGTCTTTCGACTCTTTTGTTGTTATGGCAGGCTCTAGTACCTTCTTCAATTTATTAAATTCTTCCGATAGTTGATCAAAGGATGTTAAATGCTTCGGATTTGAATCAATTATATAATTTCCAATTGCACTGCCTTTTTGATGAAAAATAGCCGTAGCTTCATTAAACAATATGGCTTTGTCGCCCGATTCTTCAACCATTTCCATTTTGGAATTCGCAATTGACAGGAATCCGAATGTGATAATCGTAGAAATTGTAAACAAACCAATAGTTACAAATAAAGCTACTCCATATTTTTGCCCAAGCTTTAATCTTTTCCATAAAGGTATGATTGACAGCCTGGTAATAACTCTATTTAACTTATATTTTTTATCCTTTTTATGATTTTTAGATTTTTTTACTTTCTTAAAACGAGTCTTTTTTACCCCTTTCATTTTAGGTAATCCTCCCTTGTTTAGACGTTGTTGTCAAAATATTGTACTAAAAGTTATGTAAAAAATATCAGAATATTACTAGTACTATTTAATTATAATATAATTCATATGGCATTCAAGAGGAAGTTGGCACTTTAGGATAAATAAAGGAGATTCTCCAATTTGCACCATTCAAGTTATTTCTTTTATTAAAAACAAAAAAGCGTCTCTTAGCCGCAAATTCGACTAGGGAGACGCTTCAACTCTTCGTGTATGAAAGAATTATTTATAATAAAGGATTTTCATGTTTAGCTAGAAGACGTTGCCAGCGCTTTTCGATTTCTTCTTCCAATTCCATTAACATTTCATGATTTTCTTCTTTTAAGAGATGCTTTGTTTTGCCCATATATTTCAGCCATTCAGGTAATCCAACCCTTTTCTTCTTATCTTCAGGATTATAAGTAATGGTTGTTACCCCTTCTTCTACCTCGTACAGAGGGAAGAAGCATGTATTAACAGCCGCTTCGATAATCTTTTCACCATAGCGATCATCTGACTTCCAGTTCAACGGACAAGTAATAAGGATTTTGCCATATACCGTACCAACATTTTGCGCATACCATTGAGCCTTTGCAGCTTTCTTTATTAGATCCTGCGGGAATGCCTCTGCACCGGTAAAGACGTAAGGGATATTAGTTGAAGCCATAATTTGTGCTGTATCCTTATGATGGAATGCTTTACCCTTTTGTTTACGTCCGACATTGCTTGTACTTGTCATATGTCCTTTTGGGGTAGAATAGGACATTTGAGATCCTGTATTCATATATCCTTCATTATCATACTCAAGCATAATAAGGTTATGGTTTCTCAGTGCCGTTCCAATTGCGGACCCCATTCCAATATCCATTCCGCCATCACCCGTAATCATGACAAAAGTAGCATCATCTGAGATTTCGATTTCCCCGCGCTCCTTCAACTCTAAAAAGGCTTCCACTGTACCAGATAATGTAGCAGGTCCATTTTGGAATAGGTTGTGGATCATAGTTTGTTTATGTGAAGAATAAGGATATGCGGTTGTTGTCACATAAGCACAACCAGTTTGGAACAGCACAACCACATCTCCTTCAATCCCTTTAAAAAACAACTCTAATCCGGTAAATATTCCACAGCCTGGACAAGCTCCGTGTCCTGAAGCTATTCGCTTTGGCTTCGATGTTAATGAGCGTAACGGAGGAATTTTCACCTTTAATTTATTTGTTTCAGGATCCTTCTCAACGTGTATTAAGCCTGATTTGTAAACATCCCCATGCTGAGGGGTAATAACTGGCTTAAGCCCCCGATCTTTATTTCCAGGAACATGACCAAAATAATCAAAGGATTTTTTTGCATAGCCATTATTCATCGCCTCAATTGCTTCGTTGAAGAAATGCTCTGCATCATCTTCATAAAAATCTTTCCCGCCAAGTCCAAACACACGGCTTAACACAATGGTTTTATTATTTTTATCATCCTGTAATGCGGACTTTACTTCATGGGTTAAATTCGGGCCATTGCCGCCATAGGAATCAGCTCTTTCACCGATTAGCAGAGCTTTAATATTTTTTAGTGCTTCCCGAATTTCTTTTGCAGGGAATGGACGGATGATATTCGGGCTGATGACACCTGCTTTAATCCCTTTTTCTCTTAGTCTGTCCACCGTATCCTTCGCGGTTTCAGCAGCAGAGTTTAATAAGAATAAAGCAACCTCTGCATCTTCCATTTTGTATAATTCTAATACTGGGTATTCACGGCCGGAAATAGCAGCATAATCTATTGCAACTTCCTTGAATATGTCACCTGCAGCATACATCGCTTCAGATTGCTGAAAATGGTTATTCATTAAATCTTCGCCATTCATATGGGCACCAATCGTTACCGGTCTTTTTGGATCTCGGGCGAAATGATAATCTGTCGGGCACTCACCAACAAATTGCTGAACTACTTGGCGATCTTTAAAATAATTTACTTTTCTCTTTTGATGTGATGTAAAGAATCCGTCATATGCAACAATAACAGGGAGACGAACCTTTGAATGCTCAGCAATTTTGAGAGCCATTATATTCATATCATATACTGCCTGTGGTGTTCTCGCCGTTAATATTACCCACCCCGTATTTAAGGCAAAGTATAAATCTGAATGATCCCCTCTAATATCTAAAGGGCCGCTTACTGAACGAGTAACTAAATTCATAACCATTGGGAATCGGGTTCCGGATTGAACAGGAAGCTGCTCAAGCATATACATAAGCCCATTCGCACTTGTTGCGTTAAAAACCCTTGCACCTGTTGCGGCAGCTCCGTAACAAATCCCTGCTGAACCATGCTCTCCATCGGCTGGAATCAGCTTAATATTATGCTCTCCTCTTGCCTTCATTTGGTCTAAATACTGGGCGACCTCGGTTGATGGTGTAATTGGGAAATACCCCATAATATGGTAGTTTATTTGAGCTGCAGCCATTGCCGCCATTTCATTTCCGCTTTCAAAGGTTACCAATTGTTCTGCAGTATTTTTTTTAATTGATTGTTCTACTACCATTGCCATTATTAAATCCCTCCCGCTATGTAAGGAAATTTATGTTTTACCCAGTTTGCCTCAGCATAACCAATCGTTTCGCGCAAATCACTTAATGCCGTTGTTGGACAAGCCTCAACACACTTCAGACAGCCTTTGCAATATTGATAATCAATCCCTTTAAGGAACATTTGCTTCCGGCCGCGCTTATCTTCTCCTTCTTCCCATACAAAGCAATAATCAGGACAGACGGTATCACATGCAGCACAGTGAATACATGTCTCTTGATCATATTTTGGAAGGAACCCTTGTCTGGATCCGCTCAAGTCTTTTAATATACTATTTCCTTGGGCTGTAATGATCCCGCCAATTTCTTGAGTTTCATATCCTAGTAACGGAAGCGGACGAGAGAATGCCTTTCCCTTGGCATCTTCTGGAGTTTCATATGTTTTGAATTGAACTTCGTTGTATCCCCGTTCGAATGTTCGAATATTTGGCTCTACAAGATGCGGGTATTTTTTTTCAAATGTTTTTCGAATGATGTCCTTCATTGACTCTGGATCAAGGAAATCACAAATACGGAATAATGCTCCTAGCATTGCTGTATTGACTTTTGTCTTTTCATCGACAGAAATTTGTAAGGCATCGATAATGGCTAATGTACCTGTTTCTAATTTCAAGTCTGCCTTGATCGAATCAAAGTCTCTGATGGAATTAACTAATAGAATCCCATCAGGCTCCAAACCGCTAACAACATCGACCGTTTTATATAATGCTTCATGAAAAACCCCGACAACATGCGGCTGCTCAATCGGACTATGCGCTCGAATTTCAACATCAGGATCACAATAACGTATAAAACTTTTCACTGGTGATCCTTTCTTTTCAGAGCCATATGATGAAAAGTTCGAACCGTTTAAACCTAATCCTAAAACTCCAGCTTCAGCAAGCATCTTTCCGGCTAGATTTGCTCCTAGCCCGCCAATTGACTCTAATCTAATTTCAAAAAAACCAAGCCCATTTTTCTTTGGTAATATTGACATAATCTCCCTCCCAAAATTCATCCTTTTCGTTTGTTTATACAAACTTGAAAGATCCCCTTTTGATATTGTATTAGAATGTTTAAAGTACCGCTGTGACAAAAGTCAAACATTCTAGCGAAATTGACTAAAACAGTTTGTGATTTTTTAAACAAAATCATTATTATCAGCATTGGAAACGGAATCACAATTATATAACAGATGTTTTATGTATTATAACAGAGAGTTTCCTCTGATAAATTCCCATTATTCGGAAGTTGTTCCTCTCATTTACTAGTAATTCAAGTTTTAAAACATGATAGTGTGGGTATATATATTTTGAATCTTTTTAGGGGGTCTAAAAAGAGGAGGATATATGAAGAAACGAGAGTATTACTTTGATAATGCAAAATTTATTTTAATTTCCTTGGTCGTATTTGGGCATTTTCTTCAATCTTTTATTGAAGACAACGAGGCAACTTATACTCTATATAAGGTTATTTATACCTTCCATATGCCTGCGTTTATTCTTATCTCAGGGTATTTTGCCAAAGGCTTTAATAAAAAAGGATATATTTCTAAAATTTCTAGGAAGTTAATTCTTCCATATATCATTTTTCAAATCATCTATTCTGTTTTTTATTTCTTTCTATATAAAGAATCATCTTTCCAGGTTGATCCGCTCAAGCCACATTGGTCGTTATGGTTTTTAATCAGTTTGTTTTCTTGGAATATTATGCTGCGGGCTTTCACTAAATATAAAGCTTTATATTCACTCGCAGCAGCGTTTACTATTGGGCTAATAGTTGGATATGCTGACTGGATTACAAACTATTTAAGCTTATCAAGAACTTTTGTGTTCTTCCCACTTTTTCTAATTGGATATTATTTAAATAGAGAGCATTTTTCTTTGCTTCAATCTGCGAAAATTAAGATTGTATCCTTAAGCGTATTGGTAATTGTGTTTACTGGATTTTATTTTTTCCCAAGTTTGAATCATGAATGGCTGCTTGGGTCTAAGCCATATATAGAGATGGGGGCCGCATCCATTGGGGCTTTGTTTACACGTTTAGGTTTTTATGTATTAAGCTTGATTATGGTCTTCAGTTTTTTCTCTCTAGTTCCAAAACAGTATTATCCCTTTACAAAATTAGGAAGAAACACATTATATGTTTATCTTCTGCACGGATTTTTTATCCGTATTTTTAGGGAGAGTTCTGTACAAAAGTTTTTTGTCGAACCAAAAAACTTTCTGCTCTTAGCGGTTGTTTCTCTACTGCTTACTCTTCTATTATCCAGTAAAATAACCGTACCATTTGCACAGCCTCTTATTGAATTAGAAACAACTAAACTGAAAAACCTGCAAGCTAGGTTATCGACCATTATGCAATACTATCGGAAAAAGCTTTTAAACTAAGAAAACGGACGCCCTTATGCGTCCGTTTTTAGTCTAAATTATTGACTGCATTAGAACAGGAGTTTATAATAAAAATCTAATGTCCCAGTAGCTCAGTAGGATAGAGCGACAGCCTCCTAAGCTGTAGGTCGGAGGTTCGAATCCTCTCTGGGACGTAAAAAACGAAAAAACGCCAATTCCTTGATCATGAGGGATTGGCGGTTTATTTTACTCATCATAAAGTTTCTCAGCTTTTGCTAAAAATGACTTCGAAGGGGTCTCATATTTAATATATCCATCAATATTTGTAATCCAATGGTTGTCTCCTACGTCATATTGACCGCCATTTAAATGATCATATCCATAAACTCGGTAAACTTCTCCAGGATTTAGTATTCTAGAAAAGACCAATTTATTATTTTCTTTTCTTCTCCAAAGATTTATCGGTTTTAATATTTTGATTATCCCTTTTTGCCCCTTTTTAAATACTAACCCATCCCAAGTCGGAGGTTTTTCTGATTTTTCCTTAAGATTAAACGCCCTAACCAATCCGTTTACATGACCCCGTGCTATCCTTTCTATATACGAAAACTGACTTAGTTTTGAGGCATCATTTGGATTATCAATAAACCCATTTTCAGTTAGCATTGCTGGCATATTGGATTCTCGAAGCATATGAAAGTTTTCCTGTTTTTTTCCGCGATCCATTAAATTTATTTGTTTAACGATTTCTTCATGAATGATCTCTTGGTAAGAGGATGAATTTTGTCTTTTGCTTGGATGAATATAATCTTCAAATCCAGTACCCCCGCCAGAATTTATATGGACAGATAGCAGAAATTCAGCTCCCCATGCGTTTGCCATATTTGTACGTTGATTAAGGGATACGGTTTTATCACTTTCACGGCTTAATTTCACCTGAATATTTTCGTAAGCTGTTAGCATGGTCTGAATACGTTTTGAAATTTGCAAGGTTAGATTTTTTTCAAATAATCCATTCCCCACGGCACCTGGATCTGTTCCGCCATGTCCAGGGTCAATGAAAATTTTGACCATTCGAAATCAACTCCTTTACATAAAGTATGCAAAAAAATAAGCTGCCATGTGGGCAGCTTTACTGATTAATGATCGTTTATTGCTGGTAATTTATTCTAATCCCTAGAAAGAGCATGATAATAGTTTTATCTTTATATATCCTCCACCACAATATAAGCAGCCTTTGTTGGACCGTGTACTCCAACAACTAAGTTCATCTCTATATCCGCTGAATTGCTTGGACCAGTTATAAAGTTTACACATGAAGCAACTTGTTCTCCATTCTTTACTTTTTCCCTAATCAACCTTGCTGCTTGTGTCATACGTGGGACGATGGAGCTTTTCGGAATAATAATGACTGATGTTGCTGGCAAGAAGCTAATACTTCTGCCTCTATCTTTACCGCTTAAAAGGACAGCTGTACCAGATTCTGCTAAGGTGATTTCACTTATCGTAATCCCGACATTTGCTTTTTCTGCTAGCTTAATATTTTCTTCACCAACGCTTGAGTCCCAAACATCTACTTTAATATCCTCACTCGGCAGAATCTTATTGAATAAGGGAGAAAGCCCGAATTCATCGAATCGAGGGTCACACCATTTGATAATTGGTCCCCCACCATATTTGGTAATTATATTCTTTAATGTTTCGGGCAGCCCTGAAAGATTTGTTGTAATAAAGTCGGTGTGAATACTTTTGCATTGTTCCTTAAGGACTTGAAGCAGTTCATCCTTACTAGCATCCTTTAATACTGCATCCTGAGGTTGAAAGTTCCACACGGGTCTTTCAATCGTGCTTTCTAGCTGATCTCTCCCTAACCTCTTAGCAATCTTTGTTAAAAATGACTCCCTATTCTGGATGTTCCCAGCCATTATTTATCACCTCCAGTATGACGATTTGCAAACCAATCACGGAAGCGTTCTTTATTAGGTGCTGGGAAATCACGAATTTCTGTCCAAGCCTTAAGAGGACCTGGTCCTTTTGAAATTTTGTCCCCAATGGTAAATGGATTCATGGCAGCAGGCGCTACTTTTGAACCTATTTTATATAATGCAGGGGAAGCCGCTCCAAGCCCAAATGCCTTCATTGCCATTTTTTCTGAAATTGGCGCTTTTCCTTCTTTTTCAACAATGACTTGACGATGTTTATGGAGAAGTTCATGTAAAGGAATTTTGACCGGACAGGCTTCGGTGCAAGCGCCACAGAGAGTAGATGCATATGGAAGTTCTTTATAGTCGTCATATCCTCCTAATAAAGGGGACAGGACTGCTCCAATCGGACCAGAGTAGATGGAGCCGTAAGAATGTCCACCCACATGGCGATATACTGGGCAAACATTTACACATGCCGCACAGCGAATACATTGTAAAATAGATTGAAACTCTCCCCCTAATATATCGGAACGTCCATTATCGACAACGACTAAATGAAATTCCTCTGGTCCATCCGCATCCTCTTCTTCTCGAGGACCAGAAAGGACGGTTACATAGCTTGGCAGTTTTTGTCCAACCGCACTTCTTGTTAATAAACTAACAAGAACCTCCATTTCTTCAAAGGTTGGAACAAGTCTTTCCATTCCCATAACGGTTATTTGTGTTTTTGGCAAAGCCGTAACAAGATCAGCATTTCCTTCATTAGTCACTAAAGTAATGGATCCTGTTTCTGCAATTGCAAAGTTACAGCCTGTTATTCCTACATCTGCAGTTAAAAATTCATTTCGAAGCATTTTCCGCGAATGAGCGCATAATTCTGCAGGATCTTCAGTTTTCTCATAGTTTAATTTCTTAGCAAACACATCTCGAATTTGTTCTTTATTTTTGTGTAATGCTGGAGCTACGATATGTGAAGGAGGATCATGATCATCGACTTGTAAAATATATTCACCTAAATCTGTTTCAATTACTTCACAACCGATCTTTTCAAGACAAGCATTTAAGTGAATTTCCTCCGTGACCATTGATTTCGACTTTACTACCTTTTTTGCGTTTTTCTTTTCAATAACATCTTGAATATATGACGTTGCTTCTTCAGCAGTTTCCGCAAAGAAAACATGACCGCCTCTTTTAGCAACATTCTCGCTCAACTCATATAAATAATAATCTAAATTTTCAAGTACATGTTGACGGATCTCTTCTCCGAGCGAGCGCCATTCTTCCCAGTTGCCCAGTTCTTCTGCGGCTGCCAATCTTCTTGTATGAAGTCTTTCCTGTGCACTAGAAACGGCTCCTCTCATAAAAGAATTGTTAATGCCTGCATTGACTCTCTCGTCAAAATTTTCAGTGCCAATTTTCATTGCCATTATTCTCCCCCCTTTAACGGCTGTTTAATATTTCAGCAATGTGCATGACCTTTATTGGCTTCCCTTTTCGGTCGATGCGCCCGCCAATATTCATTAAGCATCCGCCATCTGCACCGATTAAATATTCGGCCTTCGTTTCCTCAATATGCTGAACCTTCTCATCAACCATTTGCTCTGATATTTGCGCCATTTTCACAGAGAATGTACCTCCGAAACCACAACAATTATGTTTGTTCGGCAGTTCTGTATATTCAAGCCCCTGTACATGACTTAATAGTTTAAGAGGTGCATCCTTTACACCTAGCAATCTCGTCATATGACAGGAAGTATGGTAAGTTGCCTTTCCTTCCAATTTGGCCCCTACATCCTCGACCTTTAAAACATCTACAATAAATTGAGTTAATTCATACGTTTTTTCAGCCAGTTCCTTTGCTCTTGGCTCCCAAACTGGATCTCCTCTAAAAATAGTCGGATATTCATGAAACATATAAGCGCACGATCCAGAAGGAGAGACAACATACTCTGAATCCTCGAATGCCTCGATCATTCTTTTCATCGCTTCTTTTGATTCTTTCACATAACCGCTGTTATAGGCAGGCTGTCCGCAGCAAACCTGATCTTTTGGAAAATCAATTGTACAGCCAAGCCGCTCTAGAACTTCAACTGTAGCCTTTCCAACATTACTTTGAAACATATCTACTAAACATGTAGCAAATAGGCTTACTCTCATAGCCAACCTTCTTTCTAATCATTTTTCTTACTATATTATTATTCTATCTATATTATTTAATGAAAGAAAGTGTGTGTTATCATATTTGTTCGAAAATTTTAACATAGAAAATAGGACAGTACCCCTAAGATACTGTCCTTCATTGAATTAAGCGTTCGTATATACCTCAGCTTTTTTATTTTCATGGCGAATGGTTGCTTGCGCTGCTGCTAATCGAGCTAATGGCACTCTATAAGGCGAACAGCTGACATAATCTAGCCCTGTCTTATAGAAGAACTCAATAGAGCTTTTCTCTCCCCCATGTTCCCCGCAAATACCTGTTTTAAGCGTTGGCTTTGTTTTTCTTCCAAGTTGTACACCTGTTTCCACAAGCTTTCCAACGCCATTTTGATCAAGTGCTGCAAATGGGTTTTCCGGAAGAACTTTGTTCTCAATATAGGCCTGAAGGAATTTCCCCTCTGCATCATCACGGCTGTAACCAAACGTTGTTTGAGTTAAATCATTTGTTCCAAATGAGAAGAAATCGGCTTCCACCGCTATTTCGTCCGCTGTCAAAGCAGCACGTGGAATTTCTATCATTGTACCAATTGTATACTTAATCTCCTTACCGGTCTCTGCCTGAACATGGTTTGCTGCATCAATCACTACTTGACGCATTTGTTTAAGTTCATTGACATGACCGACTAGCGGAATCATGATTTCTGGCTGAACATCTATCAATCTTTCAGCTAGCTTAGAGGCAGCGTAGAAGATCGCCTTTGCCTGCATTTCATAAATTTCCGGATACATCATTCCTAAACGGCAGCCACGAAGTCCAAGCATAGGGTTATACTCGTCTAATTGCCGTACCTTTTTAAGCAATTGCTCTTTTTGCTTTAATTCCTTCGATTCCGGATCTAAAATTTGAAGCCTTGTTACCTCAACGAGAAGCTCCTCTTTATGAGGCAAAAACTCATGAAGCGGAGGGTCAAGTAAACGAACATTTACTGGATATCCTTGCATCGCTTCAAAAATCCCTTCAAAATCCCCTTGTTGCATCGGTAAAAGCTGCTCAAGCGCTTCCTTTCTCTCATTGAAGCTTTCTGCTAATATCATTTTTTGAACAATTGGTATCCGCTTACTATCCATAAACATGTGTTCCGTCCTGCATAAACCAATACCGGCAGCGCCAAATTCGAAGGCTTTTTTCGCATCCTCTGGATTATCAGCGTTAGCCCGAACTGTAATATTACGCACTTCATCTGCCCATCCAAGTAATCGCTGAAATTCTTCCGACAGCTCTGGATCGATCATCGGGACTTCTCCAAGAATGATTTCTCCAGTTGAACCATCAATTGTTATGATATCTCCATACTTAATCACTTTTTCGCCAGCGGCAAATTGTTTGGCTTTTAAATCGATTTTTAAAGCTTCACAGCCGCATATACATGCCTTTCCCATTCCTCTGGCAACAACGGCAGCATGGCTAGTCATTCCTCCCCTGCTTGTCAAAATGGCTTGAGCAGCGACAATCCCATGAATGTCATCTGGGGTCGTCTCAGGACGAACAAGGATCACTTTTTTGCCTTCATTTGCCAATTGTTCTGCTTCATCAGCATCGAAAACTACCTGACCTGTCGCAGCACCAGGAGAAGCTGGAAGCCCTTTTGCTAAAATAGGCTTTACTGCTGAGTCATCAATCCTGCGGTGAAGAAGCTGATTTAACTGGTCAGGGTCAACACGAAGAAGAGCCGTTTCTTTATCAATAATCCCTTCATCTACCATTTCTACAGCAATGCGAATGGCAGCTTGAGCTGTTCTCTTTCCATTTCGCGTTTGAAGAATAAATAGCTTACCCCTTTCTACCGTAAACTCAATATCCTGCATTTCTAGATAATGCTGCTCAAGCTGCTGAGAGGTTTGAATAAATTGCTCAAATACTTCTGGCATTTCTTCCTTTAATGTTCGAATTGGCTGTGGAGTTCGAATTCCTGCAACAACGTCCTCCCCTTGAGCATTAATTAAATACTCACCGTAAAGCACCGGTTCACCCGTTGACGGATTTCTTGTAAAAGCAACACCAGTCCCTGAGTCATTCCCCATATTGCCAAATACCATACTTTGAATATTAACAGCTGTTCCAAGATGGTCAGGAATTTTGTTCAGGCGGCGGTAAACGATTGCTCGCTGATTATTCCAAGAGTTAAATACAGCACGGATAGCAAGGAAAAGCTGTTCCTTTGGATCCTCGGGAAATGCTTTTCTCGTATGTTTCTTCACAATTTCTTTATAACCGGCAATCACTTCTTTCCAATCTTCAGCCGTCAATTCAGGGTCAGTCGTATATCCTTTTTGTTCACGAGTTTCTTCTAATAATTGCTCAAAAAAATACGTGTCAATTTCTAGGACAACATTGCTGAACATCTGAATAAATCGGCGGTAGGAATCATACGCAAAACGGGGATTATTTGTTAAGTTCGCTAAACCAGTAACTGTTTCGTCATTCATTCCAAGGTTTAGGATTGTATCCATCATTCCAGGCATAGAAAAAACGGAACCTGAACGTACAGAAACAAGTAAAGGATTCTCAGCGTCTCCCAGCTTTTTTCCCATTTTCTCTTCCAGACGGGATAGAGCCTCTAATGTTTGCAGTTCAACTGAAGCAGGAATCGCTTTATCAGATTCATAATAAGCATTGCACGCTTCTGTTGTAATCGTAAAACCAGATGGTACCGGCAAGCCGATTTTTGTCATTTCCGCTAGATTTGCTCCTTTTCCTCCGAGCAAGTCTTTCATATTTCCATTACCTTCTTGAAATAAATAAACGAATTTCCCCATGATTTTTAGCTCCTCTCCTTTTTTAACACTTCCAGAATTAAGCCTGCTGTTTCTTCCACTGCCTTATTCGATACATTAATAATCGGACATCCAACACGCTTCATAATTTTCTCAGCATAATCCAATTCTTCAAGGATCCGAGCAAAGCTGGCATAGTTTGCTTGCGAGGCAAGTCCTAGTGCCTTTAATCGCTCCTTGCGTATTTCATTTAGTTTATCTGGTGAAATGATTAATCCAATACAATTCTTTCGTGGAATTTCAAATAGCTCGTCTGGAGGCGGAACCTCCGGAACTAATGGAACATTCGCAACCTTAAACCGTTTATGCGCTAAGTACATTGATAATGGTGTTTTTGACGTTCTCGAAACACCAATCAAAACAATGTCTGCTTTAGTTATACCTCGCGGATCACGCCCATCATCATATTTAACTGCAAATTCAATTGCTTCAATCTTCCTAAAATATTCTTCGTCTAACCTCCTCATTAACCCAGGACTATGATGTGGCTCTTTGTTAAACTGTGTTTGAAACGCATTCATTAAGGGGTTTAATAAATCAACAGCTACAATTCCTTCTTCCTTAGCTCTTTTATCTAAATGCTCCTTTAAAGCTGGAACAACAATCGTATAAGCAATGATCGATTGGTCTTTACTTGCTAGAATAATAATATCTTCAATATCCTCAATATCATCTACATATGAATTTCTGCGAATATCAATTCGACTGCCAATAAACTGAGTTGCTACCGCTTTTACGACAAACTCTGCAGTTTCCCCAACCGAGTCTGACACTACATAAACTATTTCCTTTCGCATCAACTTTTTGCAACTCCCCTGAGCTTATTTTTCTCCTATTTCTATATATGCGCGCGTTAAGGTTGTTTTCGTTATTCTTCCTAACAATAAATACGTGTTGCTTTTCTCCTTAACTTCTTTTACAACGGGTAAAGAATCAATATGAAAAGAAATCATTTTTTTGGCAGCCTCTAGCAATGTTTCTTCTGGATCAACTGTTTTAATATTTGGCATCCTCGTCATAATTACACTTACTGGAAGTTCCTGAAGATTCTTGTTTCCAAGTGATGCCCTTAGTAAATCCTTTCTTGAAACGACACCTGCTAAATACCCCTCAGAATCAACTGCATAAAGCGTACCAACATCTTCTAAAAACAACTGGACAATTGCATCATAAACAGAGGTCGAACTTTCAACTACAATTGGATGTGCTTTAAAATCCTTTACCTTTTGATTGATAAACTTTTCTGCCTGGCGCATGACTTGAAATTCCTCATTATAGAAATAGCCTACTCGAGGCCTGGCATCTATATTTCCAGTTCTTGTGAGTATAGCAAGATCTGGGCGTAAGGCAGCCCTAGAAAGGGAGAGCTTTTTAGCGATTTCATTTCCTGTTATTGGGCCATTACGTTTGACAATTTGAAGAATTTCATCCTGGCGATTGGATAATTTAATCATCACCACCCCCTAAGTAAGATAAGTATGTATTATTTTATATTACCATTATAATTATGACATACTTATTTGTATATAGTATATCCTATTTATTTTTCACCCTTTTTTCAAAATTGTTAAACTATCACTCCTTAATTGAATGATTCAAAGGAGGGCAGGTTTCCCATCTATCTATTTTGTCAACAATAAGTTATAATAATATGTTGTTATTTAATACTCTTAAAGGAGTTTCTTTCATGAAGATAATCTGTTCTACATTAAATGCAAAATATATTCACACGAATATTGCCATACGTTATTTAAAGGCTTATGCAAGCCCTGAATTTCATATAGAAATTGCTGAATATACAATTAAAGATCCAATTATGAATATCGTGACCGATTTAATTCGAAAGAAGCCGGAAGTAATCGGATTTAGCTGTTATATTTGGAATATCGAAGAAACGATTAAAGTAGTCAATATGATCAAAAAGATTAACCCATCTATTCAAATTGTCGTTGGCGGTCCTGAAGTTTCCTATGATGTTCTAGAATGGATGAAAAAGGTTAAGGATTTCGACTATATTGTTATTGGTGAAGGAGAAGAGACATTTAAGCAATTACTTTCAGGAATACAAGGAGAATTGGAGATTGAGCAAATACATGGGGTTGCTTATCGTAAGGATGGAGAGGTCAAAATCAATCCTCAGCGAAATAAGCTGGATCTTCGAGAATTACCATCTCCCTTCAGATTTGAAGAGGATATCCCTCACCTTTCCAAGCGTGTTACGTATATTGAGACAAGCCGCGGCTGCCCTTTTAGCTGTCAATTCTGCCTCTCATCGATAGAGGTTGGGGTTCGGTATTTCGACCGTGAAAAGATTAAGGACGATATTCGCTATTTAATGAAAAACGGCGCAAAAACGATTAAGTTTGTTGATCGGACATTTAATATTAGCAGAAGCTATGCGATGGAAATGTTTCAATTTTTAATAGATGAGCATTTGCCAGGGACTGTTTTTCAGTTTGAAATTACTGCAGACATCATGAGGCCTGAGGTCATTGAATTTCTAAATAAGGAGGCGCCGCCGGGTTTATTCCGTTTTGAAATAGGCGTTCAATCAACGAATGACTATACAAATGAACTTGTCATGAGAAAGCAAAATTTCGAAAAGCTTTCACGTACAGTGACAATGGTCAAAAATGGCGGAAAAATAGACCAGCATCTTGATTTAATTGCTGGACTTCCAGAGGAAGATTATCATTCCTTCCGAAAAACATTTAACGATGTATTCGAGATGAGACCTGAGGAACTGCAGCTTGGTTTCTTAAAATTATTAAGAGGGACAGGCCTGCGGTTGAGAGCTGCTCAGCACCAATATATTTATATGGATCATTCGCCTTACGAAATGCTCGGAAATAATGTATTATCTTTTGACGACATTATCCGGATTAAACAGGTTGAGGATGTATTAGAAAAATATTGGAATGACCATAGAATGGATTTCACTATTGAATATCTAGTAACGAAATCATTCTCATCTCCATTTGATTTCTTTCAGGAGTTCGGCAGCTATTGGGAGGAAAGAGGCTGGTCAAGAATTGGACATCAGCTAGAGGATTTATTTAGAAGACTTTATGAATTTCTTCAAAATAAGAACATAGCCGACTTAGATATTATAGAAGGTTTAATGAAGTATGATTATTTAATTAGACAAAAATATAGACCGAGAAAACCATGGTGGGATACCTCCGCTAGCTATGATAAGGCTGAAAGGTCAATTATTTATCAGGACATTATCCAAAATCCATCCATTTTAGGCTCTGAATTTGTTAAAATTGGCCTCAACGAAAAGGATATTTATAAGTACACTCTAATCGAAAGGCTTACATTTGATCTCGATAAATATTTAACTACCGGAGAAATCAACAAAAAGCCTACTTCCATCCTGACATATTTTGATTCAAGAAATGAAAAATCTTTCATTTTTTCTTCATCTAAAAATTAGTAATACTTTATCAGCCCCCTGCAATTAGCAGCGGGCTGATTTATTAACATTTCTTTTTTCTATTGTTTTTCTTTTCCTGATCTTCATTCATAAAGGGAAGCTCATAAAGCTTGCTCGCATTTATATCGCCAAACTCGTTGCCAAATTCAACATTGGCGTTTTTTTGTTTTTCTTTGTTTTTCCCCATTATGATCTGCCCTTTCTCCCTTGCTTAGAATTCCGGTTTGCCCCTTTCATTGGGTTTTCACCTTGGCTAAATTCTGCAGAGAATTCTGATTCCTCTAAGTTTTTCTTTGGGGTTTTCGTATGTTTTAGAGCAGCATCAAATTCCGCTTTTCTTTTTGCCATGACTGAAGCCTCCTATTGGAAATAGTACATTCTTATTATTTTCTTACAATATTTTTTCATTCAAAAAAAAATTCCCTTAAATTTCAATTTGAAACGGCTTATAAATCATCTGAATCAACAAACCCTAAAAAAAGACCAGCTATTTTCTATACACAAGAAAAGGGATGAATGAAATGGATAAAAAGGAAAAGGATGTTGGAAAGAATATTGGCATTGATGAGACTTTGCCGCATCAAATTGAAGCGCCTAGTTTCAAGGGAACAGGGATTAAAATGGAAGCACCCTTTGAAAATTCACATGGCGTTGTCATCGGTGATAGCTTCTATTCTTCAGAAAATTCCCCTTTAGAAAATTGGAGCAAGGACACGGATCCATCCATTATGGCTGGTGATGAATGGGTTCATCCGACGAATGATATTGGCTGGAATACGTCAGAAAACAAAGATCTGCTGGAAAGAAAAAAACGGCCACAAGGAGTTCCTTTTATGCACCCTACTCATGATGTAAGTAAGGGAACAGATTAAGATAGAGGGGCTGTCTTATAAGGACAGCCCCTCTTTCTTTACCCTATAATCACTCGTTCTTTCGGATAATGATAATTTGTCTTTTTCTCTTTACCGCCAATAATAAATAAGAAGGATGTTAACCCGATTCTTCCAATAAACATTAGGACCATTAGAATGCATTTTCCAAAGCTGCTTAGATCGGCCGTAATCCCCATGGAAAGACCCGTTGTACCAAAAGCAGAGCAAACCTCGACTATAATGGCAATAAGCTCATGCTGGCTATCAGATATGCTTAGAATAACAACAGATATAAAACACATGACCATCGCTAATATTGTAATGGCTAAAGATTTAAGAATATCATCTTGGTGAAGCTCACGGTTAAATATCTTAATATCCCTATTTCCTTTTGCAAAATGAAAAATAAATAAGATATTTAATGCAAATGTCGTAGTTCTTATACCCCCGCCTACTGAACTTGGTGAAGCGCCGATGAACATTAGAATACTTATGACCAATAAGGTAGGCATTGTAAACTCACTAATATCCATCGTTGTAAGACCGGCACTTCTCGTTGAAGCAGCTTGGAAAAACGCATAAAAAAAGCCTTTATGCCATGTAACTCCCTTCAAAAAGTGATTAAACTCTAACAGTAATATGAATATTGTTCCTATAATCAGGAGGCCGGCATAAGTAATGGTTGTAAGTTTCGTAAATAATGAAAATCGGAAACGACCCTCTAATTCAGTTTTATTAAATAAATATTCCTTTACTTCAATTAATACTGGGAAGCCTATCGCTCCGAGGATAATCAATAGGATGTTAATTAATTGAACAAAATAATCACCTGCAAAGGGAACGAGTGAAGATCCTCTTATATCCATTCCCGCATTCGTTGTTGCACTAATCGAGGCGAATAAACCATGAAGGAATGCATCCTCCCATGTAGGATAATATTTCAAAAAATGAAAGCCTAGGATTAATGCCCCTAGCAGTTCAATTAAAAGGATAATTTTGATTATTTCTCTAATCAAATGTACAAGACCAGATAATGAAATTTGATTGTGGTCTATCATTATAAGACGTCTACTCCGCAGGCCAATCTTTCTCCCTAATAGCATCCAGAAAAACGTGCCGATTGCCATGATTCCCAGACCGCCGAATTGCAAGACAATCATAATGACAAAATATCCAAATACACTGTAGGTCTCTGATATATCTACAACAGTTAAACCTGTCACACTCACGGCACTTACAGCAGTAAATACCGTATCTATAAAATCAATTTCTACACCAGGTTTATGTACATATGGAATGCTAAGAAGCAATACTGAAATTGTAACTGCCAGTAAATAATAGCTTGTTATAACCTGAGCAGGTGTTAGTCTACCTAAACGGACTTTTGCCTTTCTCCACATGAATTAAATTTCCTTTCCTTTCTTTTCATACCCTCTATCATAAAGAATTAATCTTTATTATGAAAGTCATTTCTAATTATTTTTTATCTTACAGCTAGAAATTAAATAATACTTTGCAGTTCACATATTATTTGCTATTACGAAAAATATTTCCACTTATGAATTGACCATTTATAAACATACTACAATTACAGAGAAATAAATAACCTCTGTTAAACAATAATAGGAGTTGAGAAAAATTGGCAAATAGCAGCAATAAATTATTAGTTCCCGGAATAGAGCAATATTTAGATCAAGTTAAATATGAAATTGCAGAAGAATTTGGGGTTCAGCTTGGTTCGGATACCGTCTCCCGAGCAAATGGTTCAGTAGGCGGGGAGATTACAAAGAGACTAGTGAAGCAAGCACAGGCGAGTATGTCTGGAAATAACCTCTAGCTTTAAGTGTATATGAACTGAATATATGATGGATCAAAAAAAGTCCGGTTCCCTTTACCGGACTTTTCATTACAATTTATGTTAATCCCTATCGTTATCCTTCTTATCCTTATCATAATCCTTGTTATTCTTATCGTTATGTCTATTGTCATTGTCATTGTCATGATGCCTATTACTTCTGTCTGATCCGTTTCTTTGGTTTGAATTAGATGTTCCTTTATTATGCACGTAACCTTTCGAGTTTAATTGGGCTTCTTTTCCATTCCCTCTTTGATTGGAGGGATTTCCCTCTTTGTTATTGTGCTTATTTTTTTCTAATTGATGCTCATTTTTATTTTTATTTTCATTTACATTTTCCTGTTTATTACCGTTGTTATTTTTGACACGATCCTCCTTTTTTTGTTGACCAGGAGGGATTGCTTTTTCAAATTGACTTTTGTTTGCTTGGTCAGATTTATTACTTTGATTAGAATCTTGCTCTTTTTTTAGCTGACCAGGGGGGATAGTAGAATGTTCACTATTATGACTTTTTTCGTTTTCTGTATTGTTAGTCTTTTGAGTTTGATCCGGCTTCTTATTTTCTAGCTTGTTATATTTATGTGACCCAGAATTGTTTTCAGTTTTCTTTTTCAATTGAGTTTCTTTATATGATCCAATGGATAGTCCTTTTTCCTTTGCTTCTTTTCTATCATTTGGGGATGCATCCATAACCTTTACATCAAGCTTTTCCTTTTGAATATTCTCTTTTATTTCAGTAATTTCTTCATTCAACTTCGTTTCAAGTGCTTTATTGTCTTTCTTTGTATTCACAGTGGCAATAACGATCTCATAATTATTTTTGGCATACCCTTGATTTATAATTTCCTTTATAATCTGACCCGTGATGTCCTGAATATCTTTTTTCTTCCAATCATGTATATGTTTAACTATTTGTTCCCCTTTTTCATTGTAAGGCAAAATGTCAATTACTTGGAACTTATCATTAATCGCTAATTCAATACTTGAATTACTATCAATAGACATATAGGCATAAACCTCATTATTACCATTAAAAGTAAAAACAGAAGTACCTACTAGTATGATCACAATAGCTGCTGCAATTATGGCTTTAGCTTTTAAGGTCGAAAATAAGGTAAATAATGTCCAATTATTGGTATTATCGATACTTAGTGGATAAAAATCGATTTCCTGACCAATTTCGTATTGTCTATTAAGTTTTGCCGCACGCAGAAATTCACCTTCTGGGGTTAATAGCGTTAAAAAACGTTCATTTATCTCCATTATTATTCCAGTTTTCACGTTTCCAACACCCCTTTAATATAATCCCTTAAATACACATAATCACCAATTAAAATAAGTGACATAGCAATTATGTATTTTCTATTTCTTTCAATTGTCTTTCTACTAATAGAAACATAGTTTTCAAGCTGTTTAATGGGCAATCTTTTCTTTTCAAGTAAAATATGCTTAAGCTCACTATGATCAGCAATTAATTGTGCGACCATCATTGCATTTTTTCTTGCATCCGCATGCTTTGGAGATTGCTGAAGTAAATCATTAAACGAAAGCTCGAATTGATGAAGAACTTCATTAAATTGAAGGATTTCTTCCCTTCTTGATTCTTCATCTGTTTTCCTTTTGTAATCAATTATTGATAGCTCATTTTCAATCGCATTTCCAGTCTGATCTTCTTCACTTTCATTTGCCGTGTAATCTAGCTTCAATATTTGGTGCCTAGACTGAGTCCGAATATAATCAATAACCCTTCGTTTTATTAAGACCTCAGAAAAACTTATTAATGAACTCCCTTTTTCAGGAGAATATTTTTGAATCGCTTCATTAAAAGCTATTAGACCTATGCTGAATTCATCATCTGAGTCATGTATGAATCTCTTACAAACGGATGACACGGTCTTAGCAATAAATGGTTTATATGAATTTATTAGTTCATTTTGAAGGTTCGTATCGCCTTGCTGAATTAAATAAACTGTTTCTTCCATTGTTTTTTTTCGTTTTTTTGCCATGAACAACAAACCTAGCAATAGCCTCACCTCTTTATCCAAAACACATTATATCATACGATGGCGAGGAACGTTTTTTAAGGGTTGGCTGCATGATAAGGAAAAGAGAACTTAAATTAAGTCCTCTTTTTCTTATAAATTAATAAATCTTTACAAAAAATTAGTCGTTTTTCCCATTTCCTTTATTTTCATGATCCTTTTTATGTGAGTGTTTGTGATCATGCTTTGCTTCTTGAGCCTGTTTTCCGGCTTTTTTTAATTCTTCACGTTGTTCCTTTGCTTCCTTACGAGCTTGCTTTGCTTCTTGTTTAGCAGCTTCACGCTTTTGTTTTTCTTCTGCTTTAGCTACCTCACGAGCTTGTTTTTCTTCTGCTTTTGCTAATTCACGAGCTTGTTTTTCTTGCTGCTTCTTTAATTCATGTGCTTTTTTCGCCTCAGCACGTTCCTCAGCTTTCTTTGCTTTTTCCTCTAGCTTCTTATTTTCCCCTTCAGCTTGAGTAGTTTTCTCTTGAATAACAGCTTCATCATTATCACTGGTTACAACTTCTTGAGCTGTTTTATCTGTAGTTGTATTCTCATCCTTGCTTACTTCGTCATTTGCCTCTGCTTTTTCGGTGATAGCCTCTGACTCTTCATCTATTCCATATTTTTTGTTTAGTTTCTCAATCTTTTTCGCTAGTTTCGCATAGCTTTTATCAATATTTTTTTGCAGTGCAGCCTTTGCAACTGGATTTTTCACCTTTTCCAGTGCCGCTTTTAAAGCAATAATGTTTTGTGACATTAATTCTTGCATTTCATCGGCTGGCTTATCTGCTTTATCTACATCAACCGTCACTTCATCATTTGCAGCCACTTCTTCAGCATCAGTCTTTTCTTTTTCTGTCTGTTCTACTTTTTCAGTATCCTTTTCAACAGACTCTTCACTCGTAGTGTCTTCTTGTTCTTTATTCACTTGATCTTCTGCTTTTGTAATATTTTTTAGCGCTTCTTCAATTACTTTCATTGCCTCTTCTTCTTTTTCCTTTGCAAAAAGTGCTTCAGCTTCAGCTAGGCGCTCTGCTGCAAAGGTGGCAAGTAATTTTGCTTCCTTTTCATCATCAAAGGTAAGGGCTAATTTGATTTTTTCTAAGGCAATTTTCGCAAAGTAGAAAAAATTCCCAGGAACTAGAGATGGCTTTTCAGCACTGACTACATCTTCTGTACTTTCCTGATTATTCGTTTCAGCATCTAATTCTTTATTTTCAGTTTGGACATTATTTTCACTTGTTTGATTGTCCAAAACTACCGTTTGATAAGGTTCTTGGTTTTCTGTATTTTCGGCTGCTGATGTTAGAGAGGCAGAAAATGTGAATGTTCCTGCTAAGACTAATGCTAAAGTTCCTTTTGCTATTTTGTTTAATTCCTTAGTTGATAAAAATTTCATCTTTTTTCACCTCATAGTTATTTTCTTAGCGGCCGCTATTTTCACTACAACTGTACGGAGGTGATTAGATAGTTTTTGGGGGTTATTAGATAAAAAAATTAATAAACACAAAAAAAGCCTTAACAAAAACAGTTGTTAAAGCTTAAAAACACTATATAGCACTTTGTTTCCTAATTGTTAAAATTAACCACCTTATTAGAAACCCAATAACTAATCCTGGAATTAAAAAAAGCATAGGTAAAAACACTGGCCCAAATAACACCCCAAAAAGGGTTAGTTTTGTCGAATACATTAGCCCTACTGTAATAAAATAGGCACTAAAGACAAATGGAAGATAGGAAAACTCTTCGGTTTTTGTCATTGCACTTCGATATGCATCCCACATAGCAAACATATATAAACATGGATAAAACATTAACCATTGGAAATCAGTCACTTCAATCGCATTATCAATTTCCCCCATAAAGCTATACATGATGGCCATATTGAAATTGCTGAATACATTAATCATAAATTCGAGCACAACTAAAAAAAGGCCCTTCCATAAATGTCCCGATAATAACTGACTAAATCCAGGCAGAGCAATACTCCATAATATAGCTTCCAATTTTGTAAATGTTTTCATCTCATCACCAGCCAAGTTTCGATAGTATTATTTTGCTCTGAGAAGGCGCTAAATATTTTCCACTTCCCAAATAATTTCCAATTTAATTCCTACAACATTCGACAAAAATTCAAAAAAAAGTGAAAGAACAGCCTAAAATAAGCAGTTCTTTCACTTTTTTACAATAGTAAAGCCCGTAATACCATAAAAAATAGTTATAATTGGAGATAAGAGGCAAAAGAAGGTGAAAGGTAAGTAGCTAATCGTATCAACACCTAAAATACCTGTTAAAAACACACCGCAAACTCCCCATGGAACGAGTGGATTAATAACGGTTCCGGCATCCTCCAGCACCCTTGAAAGACTTTTTGGATGTAATCCTGCTTTTTCATAAGCTTCTTGATAAGCTTTTCCTGTTAAGAGGATAGAAAGATATTGTTCCCCAAGAAGAAAATTAATGCCGATGGCAGTTCCGGCAGTTGAGGCAATTAATGCTGGAACACGATTTAAGCAGCCCTTTATTCCCTCTAATAATGCAGGTAATATTCCTAATTTAAATAACAAACCGCCCATTGAGAGAGCCAGCAAGACTAATGAAATGGAAAACATCATGCTTTCCATTCCTCCCCCTGTTAATAGGGAATCCACTTCCTTTACACCACTATTAGATTGAAATCCAAAATATAAAAGATTCATCATTTTATTTAAGTCAAAGCCCTTTTGTACAAAGAAACTAATGAATAGTGCCGATAAAATACTTGCAGACAAAGTTGTAATGGCTGAAACTTTCTTTATCGCTAAATAACTTAATATTAAAAAGGGGGCAAGGGAATACCAATGAACAAATCCTTGATCGATTAAAGTCTGCTTTAATAAGCCGATTTGAGCAAAATTCGAAACAGCCTCTGCAGGAGATAAAACGGCAAATAGGACGAATGAAATGAGAAATGCAGGCACAGTAGTCCAAGCCATATTTTTTATATGATCAAATAAATCCACCTTAACGATCATCGATGCCAGATTCGTTGTATCTGATAGCGGAGACATCTTATCCCCAAAGAAGGCACCTGAGATAACCGCTCCAGCCGTTAATGCTTCTGACAAGCCTAGAGCGGAGGATACGCTCATAAATGCAACGCCAATCGTTGCAGCTGTCGTCAATGAGCTGCCAATGCTTAGACCAATAATAGAGGACACGGCAAAAGCAATTGCATAGAAAAACTTCCCGTTCACAACTTCTAACGCTAAGTAAATAAAAGTTGGAATCGTTCCGCTTGCCATCCAGCTGCTAATTAACATGCCAATAAAGAAAAAAATAAAAATAGCCCCAAGACCGGATTTTGCTCCACTTGTAAGGCCATCCTCTAAATCTCTCATACTTATTTTCTTTAAAAGTCCAAAACCTATTAGACACATAATAGCCAAGACAATCGGTATATGAGGGACTACACCAGAAAAAATGATCGTACTGCTGATTCCACCTAATATTATGGCTG
Source organism: Bacillus sp. JJ1773 (assembly GCF_036962035.1). Classification (NCBI taxonomy): domain Bacteria; kingdom Bacillati; phylum Bacillota; class Bacilli; order Caryophanales; family Bacillaceae; genus Bacillus; species Bacillus sp. JJ1773. Next base: position 5,613 of record NZ_JBALNX010000003.1, on the reverse strand, counting down.
TAATGAAAAAAGCTTCCAAAGGCCTTAGAGTTATTGCTTGTTGTATACGTTCCATGATGTGACTCTCCTTTGTTTCCAAGAACATTTACACTTGAACGCTTTTTAGCACTAAAGTATAAATCATAATATTAATATAGTGTTTTTTCAGCCTTATGTCAAGTTCATCATTTGTTTTATCCTGGGTTCCTACAAAATTATCATCATACTAGAAAAGTATTGTTTAGATCATAAAAAGAAAAACGGCTCCTTTAGCAAGCCGTTTTTCTTTTTATTTTTAATGCTCTGAATCCATAGGATTATACAATTTAACTTCTGGATTCTTTTCTTGGAACCAGCGAAGCGCGAAATCATTCTCGAATAAGAAAACTTTATGATCAAATCGATCATGGACAAGAAGGCTTCTTGAGCTTGAAAGATTTTCATTCACATTATCTCCATCTACCCAGCGAACAATTTTAGATCCAATTCTTTCCATAATGACTTCTGTGTTATATTCATTTTTCATTCGGTGTTCAAACACTTCAAATTGAAGCTGTCCAACAGCTCCTAAAAGTAAATCCTCGGTTTTAACGGTTTTATACAGCTGGATTGCTCCTTCTTGAACTAGCTGCTGAATCCCTTTGTGGAAATGTTTTTGTTTCATTACGTTTTTCGCATAAACCTTAACGAAAAGCTCTGGTGTAAATTGCGGAAGCCGTTCAAATTGGAATTGATCTTTTCCTGATGTTAACGTATCACCAATTTGATATGTTCCAGTATCATATATCCCGATAATATCTCCACTGACAGCTACATCTACTGTGCTCCTATCGTCTGCCATGAATTGGGTAGACTGAGCTAGTTTTATTTGCTTGCCTAGTCTAGGAATATTTACAGACATCCCGCGCTCAAATCGGCCAGAACAAATTCTAAGGAAAGCAATACGATCACGATGTGCAGGATTCATATTAGCTTGGATTTTAAAAATAAAGCCTGAAAAGCTTTCCGATAAAGGATCAATTTCTCCAGCAGTTGATTTTCGGGCTTGCGGAGGAGGTGCAAACTGCAGATAGGACTCTAAAAAAGTTTGTACCCCAAAGTTCGTTAAAGCACTTCCAAAGAAAACTGGAGTAAGCTCCCCCTCTTTCACTTTGTCAACAGAAAACTCGTTCCCAGCTTCATTTAAAAGCATAATCTCTTCGAGTGTTTGCTCATATAGACCTGATTCCTTTATAGTATGATCGCCATCAATTTCCCCATCTTCATTCAATGGAAGGAAGCGATCCTTCTCCTCAACACGGAATTGCTCAATTCGATTATTAAAACGATCGTAAATGCCAAGGAATTCTTTCCCCATTCCGATTGGCCAATTCATCGGATATGATTGAATACCCATTACTTCTTCAAGCTCTGCTAGAAGCTCTAATGGAGATCTTCCTTGCCGGTCCAGTTTATTAATAAAAGTAAAGATAGGAATGCCCCTCATTCGGCAAACTTTAAAAAGCTTTAATGTCTGCTCTTCTATCCCTTTTGCTGAATCAATAATCATTACTGCACTGTCAACAGCAGTTAATGTCCGGTACGTATCTTCACTGAAATCCTGATGTCCAGGTGTATCCAGGATATTAACACGTGCCCCGTTATAGTCAAATTGCATCACACTGGACGTAACGGATATTCCCCGCTGCTTCTCAATTTCCATCCAGTCACTTGTTGCATATTTTCCCGTCTTCTTTCCCTTTACGGTCCCAGCATCCCTAATGGCCCCTCCAAATAAAAGGAGCTTCTCAGTTAAGGTAGTTTTTCCTGCGTCCGGGTGAGATATAATAGCAAAAGTTCTGCGTGATAATACTTCCTCTTTTAATTTATTGCCCATGTAATTTCCTCACTGACTTTCAAATTTAATCGTACCTTTAATTTTATCATTTTTAAAAAACATATTGCAATACTGTATATTACACAAGACATTTTGCAAATGGTTTTAAAAATAGCTTTGAAGGCAAATTGTGTCTATAATTAAGTTATATTTTAGACTAAGAATATTTCTTTCTGGAGGTGATCCTGCTGGATTCGATTACTCATACTTTATTCGGACTTGCCTTGTATGGGACTGTTAATAAAGAGGAATTGGATAAAAATCATAAAAGAGCTTATCTTGTAACTGCGGTCGGTGCAAGTCTAATTCCTGACATTGATGTCATATCCAGGTTTTGGGATACAGAGGGCCTGTATCAAATGTGGCATCGAGGAATTACTCACTCTGTTTTCTTAACACCTTTTTGGGCCCTGTTTTTTTCACTCATTTGTTTGATCTTTTTTAAGATTAAAGATATGAAATTATTCCTGCTTGGATGGCTTGCAGTTTTTATACATGATACGAGCGATCTTTTTAATGCATGGGGAACTGGGTATTTAGAGCCGTTTTTCTCTAAAAGGATTACATTTGGGACGATCCCGATCGTAGATTTAGTATTTTGGGGAATTTTAGGAGTAGCTTTTATTTTTTCAAGAAAAGAGAAAATAAAGTCTCCTTATTATTTTAAGCTTGCCTGGGCATTCATTGCCTTACATCTAATTGTTCAAACAGCTCAAGGGTATATAATCTACAAACAATATGATGATCAATATGAGCAAGTGGCTCTTTCTGCCGGTTTTGTTCCATGGACCTTTTCTGTCATTACGATGAAGGATAATCAGGTGACTATTTTTCAAGACAATCTTTTGCAAGACAAAAAAGTTCAATATGTTCTTGAATCAGCAGCCGAAGCCGATTTAGACAAATTGTTTGATGAGCGTCCAGAAGCAAAAACTCTTTATGAATGGTCCCCATTCGTTGTTCTCGTAAACGATAAGGAGCGTCTCGGCTTATATGACCCGCGGTTTTATCGTAATGGACAATCATTTTTATTTGAATATATTGAGAAAAATGAAATAAGATGAGGGCTATAAAACCTCATCTTTGTTTTTCCACTAATTCCATTATTTCGCGAACCTATGATTGCCAATTACGGTTGTTACTTTTTTTGTTCTTAACCATTTACTGTCTGTTTTATCAGGATTAAAGAAAAATATTGAATCATCACCTTGTCCTTGAAGAGCTAAAGCTTCCATCACAGCCTTTTTAGAATCTTTATCAGAAGGCTCATTGATCGCTCCATTATCAACAGGCTGGAATTGTCTTTTTTGATATATAACATCTTTAATCTTATCCGGGAATCGGTCATCTTCTACCCGATTCAATACGACTAATGCGACTGCAACCTTTCCCTCATACGGCTCTCCTTTAGCCTCTGCATGTACAAGCCTCGCAAGGAGGTCTTTTTCAGCCCTTGAAATTGTTTTAGGTAAAATTAGCTTTTGACCAGGGTGAATCTTGTTCGACTTTAAATAATTTATTTCCTGTAACTCTATCTCAGATACTCCGTATTTCACTCCAATATTAAAAAGGGAATCGCCTTTTTGAACAGTATATATATCTACATGATCTAATGTTTCAGCATTAACATGTGTATCCTTAGATTGGATAAATTGGAATGAGAGCATCATGAATCCTGCTAGCATAGCTACTGCAAGTTTCTTCATTATATCTCCTCCTATTAGAAAAGCCTTATTTGTATGGTTGAAATTCTATGCAAGTTATGTGCCAACATATATAACCGTAACATACTTTAGTCCTAGTCAACACTCCTTAATATTTTCCATGGAATGAAAGGAATAAGCAGGAAAAACCAATAGCATATATTCATTTTAATGAGATGTTTCATAATAGTTAGTTATTAAGCACTAAAGGTATTTACTAGTTTCGAACCATTTCTTAATTGGAAAAATAAGTTATTCTACTATTAATCGAATATATAAGGGGGAATTTAGTATGAAAAGGAGTATTGTCATTCTGCTAATTTTAATGCTCGTAGTAACTACTCAAGCTTTTGCATCACAAAACGATGTGATAAAGCCATTTAATGCAGAAGGTGTAGATTCAGAAAACATCAAAGCTGGACAAGTATTCACCACAATTGAAGAGAAATCAAATTTAAAGTTCGATGGGCCAGACGCAACAATAAACAGTCTTAACGATGATGAATCAACTAATGGGGAGCCCCTTTGCTGGTACTGCACAAAATATGCTTACGGCGGAGGAGATGGCAATGTTCCGAGATATAAGGTTTGTATCGAAGGATTTTGGAGTAATATATGCCGTGCTCAATAGAAATTCCATTAAACTCGGATGTAAAAAACGAAGTCCTCCTAAAAATGGACTTCGTTTTTTGTAATGGTTTCTATTCCAAAGGCGTTTCGACATATTCATGAATGGAATTTACTTTATTAATAAAAACTGTACTATTTTCCCTAGATAAAAGATAAAATTTTTCTTGTTCTAATTCTTTTAAATAGACTAATCCTTCCTCTGCCCATACCTTTATTTTTACCGTTTCATGATTTTCTAAAGTAATAAGCAGATCATATAACGGCACAGTTCGAGGCTCATAAGAAACATTTTGAGCATTTTTTATTAATTTGTTAAAAGTATGATTCCAGTCATCATCTTCAATAAAGTAAATATCCTTTTGATTCCCCCCCTCTTTCTGAGTAAATGTATGTTTTGACTTTGCAGGGGATAATGTCATTTGAATAATTGAATTATTTTCTATTGTATTGATCATACTTGAGGTTTGGATTAGATCTGATTGATGTAAAAAAATAAAGGCAAATAAAACACATGCAGCAAACGAAACTGAAATAGTTAATATTTGTGGAAAAAGGTTTTTCGTACCTTTTGTTTGTTTATTCATCTCATCCAAGATTTTCAGTAAACTTAATTGTTTTTGCTGATTTGAGCGAGGTATATGCTTCAATTCCTGAAAAGAATGATCATATTCAGATAACTTCCTCATGGCTAACCCTCCGTTTTAGTAATTCTTTTTTTAACGCTGCCATTGCTCTAGAAGTTGTAATTTTAACTTTATTTTCATTCCAATTTAAAATTTCAGCGGTCTCCTTTATGGAAAACTCTTTGATCTTTCTTAAAATAATCACTTCCCGATAGCTAATCTTTAATTTTCTAATGGCCTCGTAAAGAATTGTAATATTCTCCCCTTTAAGTACAATTTCTAATGGTGATTGCTTTTCAGACTCGAATTGATATTTATCTATTGAAAAAAATTGGTACAACCGCTTTTTTCGTAAAAAATCGATCGTCACATTTCTGGCAATACGAAATAACCAAGTAAACATATGAGACTCTCCATTGAATTGGTCTAGACTTCTAAATGCTTTGATAAAAGCTTCTTGAGTCAAGTCTTCAGCAATCTCTTTATTATTTACTAGGAGAAAAATATAGCCGTAAATTTTATCACTATATTCTGTGTATACTTGTTCAAAATGTTCTGCAGAATTTCTTTTCATTTTATCCGCTCCCTCATACAAACTATTAGACGAATAAGGTACAAAAAAGAATCACTTTTCAAAACATATTAATGACTAATGTTGTAATATTCCCTACCTTACCAATTGTTAGCAATGATTTCCAGATCATTTATTCCTTAAATTCAATAGCATTTTAGATATGTATATCTATTCTCCTGCTCAATCATTTGAAAACAGGATAAAAGTATGTTTTTTGATCATTCCATT
>NZ_JBALNX010000029.1:0-71554 GCF_036962035.1 Bacillus sp. JJ1773 | reverse complement strand
AAGTAAGATAACGGCTTTTATTAATATGGGGCTTAATCATTAATAAATTTTTACTATGAACAATATATAGAAGAAAATAAATTTGAATCGTTTTTACACCTTCGTCTCCTTGTTCATGGCCGAGAAGGCGGCTGAAGCCCCGGCCAGTTTCCCAAACACCGAACCGGACATTAAACCGGATCCCCCAGGATAATTTCCGTAAAAGATACCTCCAACCATTTCTCCGGCTGCAAATAGTCCCTGGATCGGTTGTTTTTCGGCATTCAACACTTCCCCATTTTTACTGACAAGTAATCCGCCAAATGAAAAAGTAATCCCACACGTAACTGGGTAAGCATAAAAGGGAGCCTGTTCAATTTTTAATGCCCAGTTGCTTTTCGGTGGATAAATTCCTTCGGTTCCCTTGCCATCCTTTTCTGTAGGATTAAACGTCCCTTCTTTAACGGATTCATTATATACACGGATTGTTTCCAGAAATGAGGTTTGATTGACCGGAAGCTTATCCGCAAGATCCTCCAGCGTATCCGCCTGATAAAAAGTCGCTTCATCCAGGTTATATTCTTTCCTTAGCAGTGGCCGCACCTGTGCATCATAAATTTGATATGCGACATGCTCTGGTTGTTTTAAAATTTCCCTTCCATACTTGGCATACGTATAGTTCCGAAAGTCCGCTCCTTCATCGACAAACCTTTTACCATCTTTATTCAACATGACGCTTAACGGATAGGAATGCTTTTTAAAAATATCCCCTGGTTTTGTAAAATCGCCGACTTTCGGAGCGTTATAGTCCGTGCCAATCGAATGGCATCCAGACCATTCCCCATATTTTTGAGCCCCTATAGCCAATGCCATAGATATTCCGTCTCCTGTATTGTACTCTGTGCCCCTTACAATTGCAGCCTCCCACTCTTCTCCGATATGCTCGCGGCGCAATTCCGGATTGGCTTCGAATCCCCCACAGGCTAACACAATGCTGTTTGCGGCTACAATCTGTTCGTCAGTCCCCTTTTGTATAACGACTCCTACCACCCTGTCTCCTTCTGTAACCAGTCGAATCGCACGTGAATCATACCAAACATCAATGTCCATTTCTTCCGCCCGTAAAAAGAGTTTTTCCATCAGCCCTATACCCTTATTGGCTGTTTTAACTGGGAGTCCGCCCCAAAATTGAAGTTTCCCATCCTCTCTTAGATACGATTGATTGTCGCCATTCAGTTCGAATTGAATGCCGTGGCCCTTCATCCAGTTAATTGTTTCATAGGAGCGTGATACTAATTGGTCTGCTAAATCCGGATCGGACCTTCCTTCGGTAACCCTCATTAAATCCTCATAATAATCGGAATCACTGTAATTAGGCATAACAATCTGTTCAGCCTGTTCATCCGGTAAATCGGTTACTATTTTTCGGATGTCATTTAGATCATTGTAGGCAAAACGGATTGCCCCATCTGTAAAAAAAGAGTTCCCGCCGCGTTTGTGCCTCGGTCCTCGTTCAAGGACAAGAACACTTACCCCATTTTCACGTGCAGACAGGGCCGAACATAGAGCTGCGTTCCCAGCTCCGACCACCACCACATCATACGCTTTTGTCTTTTGACTCATTGTCCATCCTCCTTCATATTTCCTTAAGAATGTGCCCAGTTATACAGGTTGTATTGCGGTATTCATACAACGTTACTATCTGTTTCGGGTCTTTTGTTTCTTTGTCAACAAGATTGTAGTATAATTTCAAATATTAAGAAAATACCTTTTTTTTATTATTTACTATAAAACTAATTTATGGTTAGACAGGTGATCATTAAATGGACGAAAAAGACTGGAATATTTTGCTTACCCTGCATGAAGAACGGAATATTACAAAAGCAGCCCAGCGATTATATATTTCACAACCAGCTTTGACCTACCGAATTCAGCAGTTGGAGAAGAAATTCGACACCCATCTTGTAACAAGGGGAAAGAAAGGGGTAGAGTTTACTGTACAAGGAGAGTATTTGGTAGAGTACGCTATGGATATGGTTCTACAGCTCCAAAAGACCCATGATCACATACTCCAAATGGATATGAATATGAAAGGGACATTGAGACTAGGGGTTTCGAGCATGTTTGCCCGGTATGAACTACCCGTAATTTTAAAGAACTTTTTATACCAATACCCCAATCTTGACATCAATCTGAAGACGGGATGGAGCTCAAAAATCACAGAAATGGTTCAAAGGGAAAATGTGCATCTGGGGATTATACGAGGGGAACATCATTGGCAGGGACCCAAAAGGCTCATCGGTGAAGAAAATATTTGCATTGCTTCAAAAAAAAAGATAGATTTTAAAAAACTGCCCGATATGCCCCGGATCAATTACCTAACAGACCCCTCTCTAAAGAATGTACTCGATAACTGGTGGCAGGAAACATACAATACCCCTCCCCTAATAACAATGGAAGTGGATCGAATCGAAACTTGCAAACAAATGGTCGTACACGGTCTTGGCTATGCTATTCTTCCAGCAATTTGCATTAAGGATGAAGAGTTTCTTTTTACCTCTCCAATTATCATGAAGGATGATAGACCGTTAACTAGGAAAACATGGATGGTATATCGGGAATCCACTTTGCAATTAGCGTATGTCAACTCATTTATCGACTATTTGATAGATACCCTTCATAGGGGAGAAAGTAATAACAACTCTGTTCCCTCTGTAGGTGAAAGCTTGGCTGAATAGAACTAAGCCTAAGAAGCCTCCCCTTTAAAGAGAAATAAAGAAACTAATTATTAATAAATTTGGAAGTACCAATTAGTTTTCAACGATGATAGATAATAAAACACTTTAATAAATCAATAAAGAATCACGATGCACTAACACAGTGATTCTTTATTGTTTTTCTGCATTTTTACTAATAGGGGTGCCACCAACAAAACGAGAATTTACAACATTAAGAAATCTGAATACAAAAAATATTTCCATAATAATTTGTTGATTTTTTACTCAATGCTTGTTCAACAATCCTACTTCATTAGCTTAAGTACATTTCTTCACAATCTCCACGATATAATTAAAAATGTTATTCAACAATCTGGCCCTTTAATTGAATAACATGATAGGGAGTTTTCAGCATCCTCAAGAGTAAAAAAGAAAAATTCTGTATAATTTATTCAGGATTTTGATCAATCTTTATTACAAATTGACAATCTTTTTTTAAAAACAATCAGACCTTATTATGATTAATCTTTTTACAAAGCTACACAATCCACAAAATCATTAATAGCTTGTTTAGCTAATTATTTAATTTAATTAATATTAAATTAATAATCTTATTTAACCTACCTTTTCGCTATTTAAGGTCAGCCGGAAAATATTTCTGGCTGACCTTTTATATGGTTTTGCTCAATAAGAAAAAAGGATTACTGCCGTAATCCCTTTTTCAACATTGCCTTCGAGAGAAAAGTGTGCACGAATGTGTGCACAGACTTATTTTTTTAGTTTATCTAAATTGTTCTAGATTTCTTTTAACAGCCCTCAAGCCCTTGATTTAATTTAAACTCTCTTTTTGTAGGCACTTCCAGTAAATTCAAACAGAGTACTAAAAATTTACTGAAAGAGTGCAGTGTTGGCATATAACGCTGCGGATCCACCAGAATGTACAAATAGGATGTTATCTTTCCGCTTAAAGAAGCCTTTCTGGATTAAATCAATTAGTCCAGCTGCGGCTTTACCAGTATAGACTGGATCCAGCAAAATTCCTTCTGTTCTTGCAATGAGTTTGACGGCCTCTACCATTTCCGGAGTAGGTATAGCATAGCCTGGTCCGACATACTCATCAAAACACGTAACCGCCTCACGAGGGATTAAACTTGGAATACCAATATGTGCTGAAGTTTTTTTAACAAGCTGAAAGACTTTCTCTTCTTGTTCCGCTTTTTCTCTGCTCACATTGATTCCAATTACGGGTATATTACATTGATTTCCATGAAAACCCGTCACCAATCCTGCATGCATTCCGCCGCTGCCGCTTACACAAACAACGGCATTGAATGGGTCTCCTTGATCGAAGGATTGTGCTAAAATCTCCTGAGCACACGCAACATATCCAGTTGCCCCAATGGAGTTCGATCCTCCAACCGGAATGATATAAGGTGTATGTCCTTCTGCTGATACCTCTTTCGCTACTTGTTGCATTTCTTTCATCAAGTCTGTCCCATTCGGCACAATCTTGACTTTTTCTGCGCCCATTAAATGATACAAGAAATAATTCCCATTAAACTCCGGCTCAGAATCTATTAAAAGCCCCTTTTCCAATACAAGAATGCACTTCATATTCTCTTTAACAGCAGCAGCGAGTGTTAAACGACAATGATTGGATTGAATGCCTCCACAGGTAATTAACGTATCCGCACCTTTTTCTACTGCGTCTGCTACAAAGAATTCTAGCTTTCTTGTTTTATTTCCACCAGCCGTCAGCCCAAGTAAATCATCCCGTTTCATATAGATGGAGGGACCCCCAAGAACCTCAGATAAATTTTGCAATTTTTCAATGGGTGTATAGGCAGTTGTATATCGCTTTCTAGGAAATTGCGCTAAATTCATATATAATCTCCTCCAAGATCCTCTTTTTAAGGCAAGTTATTTATAAAGTACTAGTCTGATGCAGTGAAGACATTCAATAGAATAACCCCTAACTAATGTAGGGGTCATCTAGTAGCAGCTTAGGTATTTTTTTAACCGTCCATAAATAGGGGCACAGTTCACTCATTGCTTGGTGCGTCTTCTTGAGACATCTTATTACACACAAAGTTTATTTAAAAATTGTAATGTACGTTCATGGTTAGTATGTGCAAAAATTTGTTCAGGCGTTCCTTCTTCGACAATTAGACCATTATCAATGAAAACTACTTTATCAGCTACCTCACGAGCAAAGTTCATTTCATGAGTCACAACAACCATGGTCATTCCTTCTTTAGCTAGTTCTTTCATTACCTTCAGAACTTCTCCTACTAATTCGGGATCTAATGCAGAAGTAGGTTCGTCAAAAAGGAGAACTTCCGGTTCCATGGCCATTGCCCTAGCGATTCCTACACGCTGCTGCTGTCCGCCGGATAACTGAGATGGGTAGTGGTTTGCACGTTCCTTCAAGCCTACCTTTTCTAGCAATTGAAGAGCCTTTGCACGTGAAAGCTCCTTGTCCCGCTTTCGAACAGTGACCAAGCCCTCCATCACATTTTCAAGGGCTGTCATATGAGGAAACAAATTATAACTTTGGAAAACCATCCCTGTTTGCTGGCGGAACTTAATAACCTCACCTTTTGAAACTTGCTTTTTATCCTGAAAATCCAACGTATATTTTCCGAGCTTAATGGTCCCTTTTGTAGGCATTTCCAGTAAATTCAAACAACGGAGCAAAGTTGTTTTTCCCGATCCTGAAGGCCCAATAATACATACCGTATTGCCTTCCTCTATTTTTAAATCAATTCCTTTTAAAACCTCTGTTTGTCCAAACTGCTTATGCAGGTCTTTTATTTCAATCACGTGTAATTCCTCCTATCAGCCCGCAACATAACGATCAAGTCGCTTTTCCATACGCCCTTGAGCATTAGATAGAACAGTACTGAAAATCAAATAAATAAATCCTGCCAGACAATATAAGACCAATGGTTCATAGGTTATTGCGGTAATTTGTTGAGCCACCCTAAACATTTCAGTCACCGTAAGGGTTGCGGCAAGTGACGTATCCTTTACCAAACCAATAAAACTGTTTGATAAAGGAGGAACTGATACTCTTGTTGCCTGAGGTAGAACAACCCTTCTTAATGCCTGTCTATAGCTCATCCCGATGGAATAAGCAGCCTCCCATTGGCCTTTATTAATAGAAAGGATAGCAGCACGGATAATCTCAGAATTATAGGCGCCAACGTTAATAGAAAAACCAATAATAGCTGCTGGCAGAGGGTCAATCGTAATTCCAACACTCGGAAGTCCGTAGAATATAACAAATAACTGAACGAGAAGTGGTGTTCCTCTAATTACCCAAACATAAAATCTTGCAACAGCGCTGAGAGGTTTAATTCCCGAGATTCGAGCCAGTGCCGTAAGCAGGGCAAGAATAAGTCCCAGAAAAAAAGAGATAAGAGTCAAGGGTACAGTAAAGGCGATCCCCGCTTTCAACATCGGGAAAAATGAATCTCCGATGATTTCAATTATTCGTTGCATTCTTTCATCAAACATTTGAACACTTCCTTATTTTGAAACATCAGTTCCAAAGTATTTTTGAGAGATGCTTAAATACGTGCCATCATTCTTCATGTCGGAGAGCGCTTTATTTATGGCATCTATTAATTCTTTATTATTTCCTATTCTAAACATAAGTCCCATTTTCGCCTCTTTCTCATGTTCTGCCACAGCTTTAATTGCTACATCAGGCTTTTGCTTTATAACATCCTGAAAAGCCAATTTATCATTAATAATCACATCAGCACGTCCTGAGATTACCAGGTCAATTCCTTGATTAAAGCTTTCGTCTGTCACGATCTCGGCACCGTAGGATTCAGCGATATCTTTATAGTTAGATATTAGTTGCTGAGCAGCTTTTTTCCCTTTCAAATCTTCAAAAGATTTAATCGTGTCATTGTCACTTTTAACAATCAAAACAGGCCTTGACACAACATACGGGTCAGAAAAATCGTATTTTTCCTGACGGTCAGGACGAATTTCGATTTGATTCGCAATCACATCGAAACGATTCGAATCAAGCCCGGCAAAGATACCGTCCCATTGGGTTTCAACAAACTCCGGCTTTACACCAATTCTGTTTGCTATTTCTTCAACAATCTCAATATCAAAACCTGTCAATTTTCCTGAAGCATCGTGGAAGCTAAACGGTGAATATACTCCTTCTGTACCAATTCTTATTTTTCCTTCCGCTTTAACTTGCTCAAACAAATTATCACTTTCGGCTGCCTGATTGACCGGTTGAGTAGTTGATTGATTTTGTGTTTTTCCACATGCAGTTAATACAAGTGAAACGAGTAACAAGAAAGTTACAAATTTAAAATTCTTCATTAAGCATCCTCCTCAGATTGGTTTATTAGTTTCCATAAATATGAATATTCAGATAATTTTTAGCAAAATAAAAGTCCTGTTAAATATCATTTTATACTCTGAAATCATATTAAACTTAATCTTTTCTAGCAAATTAGGCCCTCTAGTATAAGATTAATATTATACTAGTGTAGATTTAGTCCTTGCGCAAGGAAAATTTAAAAAGCGGTATTCCTAAAATTTTAGTAGCTTTTAATAAAATTGTGTCATATATTCTGATAGATTTGCTGTATATGACTTAATTGTGTTTCCAAATCTATTTCCCACACCAAATAATCATTCATATGTTTTTTACCACGGTCAGGGTCATCAAGATAAATATCATCCTCTTCTTTTATAAAACCTTTAGATCCATATTCAAAGGAATAACCAGCTTTAGACCATGCCTTTTTGCCACCCTCGAGGACATATATATCTTTAAAACCCAACTCTAGTAAAGTTGCTGCACATAAAGTTGAACCATAACCATTCTGACAGGTAAGGACAATTGTGTCACTTTCTTTAGCCACCTTATGAATTTGAAATTCTAGCCAACCTCGGGATAACCATAATGAATTTGGTATATGTCCACTTTGGTAACTTTGGCTTGTATCAACATCAATTACAGTTAATTTAGGATTAGACACTAACTTTCCTTTTAAATCAGGTGCATTTATTAGGTTAACTTTCTTAATGGCCGTATTATATCCAAGTGGCGAAGCTTGTGTTTCCCCTTTTTCAATGGCAAAATCAGAGTTTTTCCATTGTCCAACACCGCCATCTAATACAAAAACATTTTCAAAGCCCATTTTTTTGAACCAAAAGGCGGTTATGACAGATCGATGTCTATCATTGCTGATAAAAACAATATTCCCCTTTCTAACAGCAATATAGTCATCCGCTTCTTGTATTGCTTGCCCGCCTGGAAGGTTATATGTTCCGGGAATATGTCCCTCAGCATACTCAAGCGGTGTTCGTACATCAAACTCATAGAGCGTATGATGATCAGATTCATTCCTCATATCTTGATAGCTTTTCAAGGAAATTAACTGTATATTATTTTCTTCAATTAACTGGCTAATAAAAGTATTTAGTCTTGGTAAGTTCTTTTCATTACGCGATATGTTTGACTGGGGAGTGTTAAAACTCAATTCAAGATTTGCTAGAGCCCAACCCATAGTACCATTTTTTAAGTTATATACATTCTTAAAACCCATTTCTCTCAATGTCTTAGATGCAATAATACCACGTGTGCGTCCAGCGCATGTTAGGATTATATCTTGTTCGTCATTTTCAATATAATCAAAAATTTCATGATATAACTCTACGCCAGGAATGTTTATTGCTCCAGGAACACTTCCTGTATTTTTTACTTCTTCAACAGGGCGAACTTCGATAATAATGAAATTTTTTTCATCACTTTTCAACCTTTTATTCACTGTTTCAGGCTCTACATATGGTACATTTCTTGAAACCCTTTCTCCAAAAGCTTTACTCGGGACATTCACCCCATTAATAAGATAATTGTTTTCCTTGTCCCATTGATCTAATCCACCTTCCAGAACATATACACTTGTGTACCCTAATTTTTCAAGTGTGTTCGCAGCCAAAGTTGATCTACTTTCATCATTACAGTAGAGAACAATTTTGGTGTTTTTCACTGGTACTAATTCGAGAATTCTATACTCTAGTAATCTCCTTGGTATATTTGTAGAAAATAGTATTTGTTTACTTTCATACTCCATTCTTTCTCTAACATCAATTAATGCAAACGAAAAATCATGTGATTTAAGTAATTCTAATACTGTATTTCGACTAACCTTTTTAACCGACATAAATTTACACTCCTACTGATTATTTGGCCGTATACTATTATAAAGAACCAATTTCTAATTCATCCCACACTTTGCGCTTCCCAGTTATTGGGTCATACACATGCCTTTTTATATTCATTATGTTCCCCCCGTAAACGTGAAACCCTACGCATGGCTCACCGACATGACCGCTGCGTACATCATGAATATCATCATCTTTTGTGCAACATACTAATACATCGCCCTTTTGCAAGAAATGTACTCCTTTAGGTTTAAGTACTTCTTCTTTGCCATCAATCGGTTTATAATAGTGGGTTTCAATTTCCATCCCTTGTACAACACCAACAACTCCCCAAGTACAGTGATCATGAACAGGAGAGCTTTGACCAACAGCCCAAACACAGGATAAAATTGAAAAGCTATTATCAGGAGCTACATAAACCAAATAATCTGTACTATCTGCAATTTTTTGAGGATCCGATATTAGATATTCTTTATTAAGAAAGCCCTCAATTTGCAAAAGTGGTTTCAACAAACTAGCTACCCCTTTCGTAAGGGTCTCTTCATCCTTGTTATTACGGACCAGTTCATAAACATCTTGAATAAACTTTTTAAACTCAGGGTGGAAACTTTCATTGATTTTTAAATCCGCCATCTAATTCACATTCCTTTCACTTATGTTATTTTTTTCTAATAATCCAACTATAATGATAACGCTTACCTAATTTTGTTGGATTTTGATTATTATAATTATTATGTCAATAGCCTGGTGTAATGAAAAGTACCAGAAATGATTAATTCAAGGGACCAATAAAGGTGATTTAGAATCTTAACTTTAGTCTAATCATTCTTTAAGAAACACAAATCGTAAATTAAATCCCACCTATAATTAACAGGTGGGATTGTAAAGAGGTTCTTTAAAATTATGAAGAAAAGCTCTATTTCAATCTATATAGGCAGCTATACTAAATTACTTTCAGGTTTTTTCATATTTTCGCAAGCCCTTTTCATACAAGCAAGACCTTTTTCAAGAACCTGCGTCTGCGTAGCAACATTCAAGCGCACGAAACCTTTACCGGGAGCACCATAATTAGAACCACAGTTCAATTTGATACCTTCGGATTTAAACATCTCAATTAACTTCGACTGTTCAATATTCCAAGCTCGGAAATCAATCCATAGTAGGTAAGTTCCTTCTGGTTCTATCACTTTTACTTCCGGCATTGTTTCTGCTATAAACCTTTTAACGATATTGATGTTCTTTACAAAGTACTCATTCTGCTGATCCACATAATATTCACAATCATTATAAGCAGAAATCAGTGCTTCAATACCAAAATAATTGTAGTCGAAATGATAGTTGTCATAAACCACATTGTACTGATCACGAAGTGTTTTGTTCTTAATTATGACATAAGCGGAGTAAAAACAAGCAAGATTAAAGGTCTTGCTTGGTGATCCCATTACGATAACGTTATCCGCAATATCCTTTGAGATAGAGAAATACGGAGTGTGCTTATGATCACCATAGATAATGTCACCGTGGATCTCATCACTGACTATCAAAGTGTCGTTCTTTCTGCAAATTTCGGCCATTCGTGTAAGTTCGTCTTTTGTCCACACACGACCGACTGGATTGTGAGGATTACAAACCAATAGAATTCGGACATGCGGATCAGAAGTTTTTTTATCGAGATCATCAAAATCTATTTCGTAGCGCCTATCTTTAAGAACCAGATCGTTACTTTCAACTTGCCGTCCAATACCCTTAATTACAACATTAAATGTATTATATACAGGGTCCTGCACTAGAATTGTATCACCTGGCCGAGTGTACGCGTTAATTATCATCCAAAGTGCGCCAGTCATCAATCCCTGTGAATGGCGGACTGTTTCCTGTTCTAAAGAAATACCATAACGCTTTTGATACCATCCACAGACGGCACTAGAAAAACGCTTTTGGGGGAATTTACCGTAAGCGTAGACTCCATACTCCGCTCGTTTGCGTACAGCTTTAATTACAGGTTCTGGAGCTTTGAAATCAGTATCTGCAACTCCGAACGGGAGATACTCTCCATCTTCGCCCTCATAATCCCATTTAAAGGAATCCGTCCCGATTCGATTTATTGGTTCGTCAAAATTATGATGTAGTTTCATAGGTATACCTTCCTTCGAGTTTCGTTGAAATCTTTTTGTCATTATTTCAACAACTTGGTATAGTAAAAAGTACCAGAACTAATTAATTTAAGGTATCAATAAACATTTATTTCTATATTTTCTACCTTTAAATCATCCCAAAACCCGCTTTAACCTTGCCACCGCTTCAGGTATTTGCTCTTCTCCAATATCAGCAAACCCCATTACCAAATCGATAGCACCCGCAGAATCAGCCCTATTTTCAAACTTAAACTGTCGCATTGTAAAGATTTCCAGCTTCTCATCCCTTGCTTTTTCTTCAACCTCCTCATAAGTTTTATTGGTTGTAAACCGAGCTAAAAAATGCAAACCAGCACGGGTATCCTCGATGGTTACTGTCTTCCCAAAACAATCATTGATACAGCGCATTAATTCTTTTCGTTTTATTTCATAATGATGATTCATCCGTTTGACATGTCTAGCATATGCCCCTGTTTCAATAAAATAATGTAACGTATATAATGCCAATAGATTTCCAGTTTGCTTCAAATTGGCATGTTGTCTCCGGTATTGCCGCAACATGTCAGGTGGCAGTACCATATAACTTATCCGCATTCCGGGAAAAATTGTTTTAGAAAAAGTACCTATATAAATGACCCGTTGATTCCGATCTATACTCTGTAGTGATGGGATATTATCGGTTTCATATTTAAATTCACTATCATAATCGTCTTCAATAATATAGCGGTCTGGACCTGCTATAGACCAATTTAATAATTCAATTCTTCGAGTAATTGGCATGATTTTCCCAGTCGGAAATTGATGTGATGGAGTGACGAACAAATAATTAATGTTAGAATCCACCTTTTTTATCGCTATCCCATTTTCATCAAGCGGATACGCACGTACATCAACCCCCATATTTTTTAAAAGGGCGTAAAAACGGATGTACCCCGGATCCTCAACTCCAGCAATAATATTCTGGTTACTCAATTCTATTAAATTACGAATTAGATATTGAAATCCTGCCCCGATAATGATTTGTTCCGGCTCACAAACTACCCCGCGTGTTCTAGCGATCATTCGGGCTATAGTCTGTCTCAATATGTAAGGTCCCTGAAAATGACCATACTCAGATAATTCTCTTTGATGATCTGTAATTACTTTTTGCTGGCATTTCATCCATTCACGGAAGGGGAACATAGATATGGAAGATGTCCTATGAGATAAGGAAAGCCAACCTTCTTTTGTTTGAATCCGTTCTTTCAAATCACTCGGTAATGGCTGATTATTCACTCTCCCCTCCCGTATCAAGGGGGTAATATTTTCTACGTAGTATCCTTTTCTTTCTTCTGTATAAATATAACCCTCTGCAAGAAGCTGTTCGTAAGCATTTGTTACCGTATTCACACTTACCTTTAATTGCTCCGCAAGCGTTCGTTTCGATGGAAGCTTTTCATTTGCTTGTAATCTACCATTCATTATAGAACCCTTTAAGCTATCATAAATTTGATGATATAAATTTTTCCTCTCTTCCTCTTTATTAATCGTAAATAGCATAATTTATCCTCCACATCTGGTTCCTAATAAAATTCATAAACATTGTTTTCATTATACCAGATTATTATTTTAATTATCAAAATATTTAAATATTACTTGAGAGCTGAAACTTCTTTTCCGAATTTTTATCGGTATTTAAATAAATTAAACCTTTCCCTTTTACCCTTGGTACCTTCTATTTCTTCTTTTTGGTACTTTTTATTGGACCAAAACATGTAATAATACTATTAAATTCTAATAAATAAGAATGTTTCATAATTTTAAGGAGGATAAAGATGACTACTACTTATTTAAGTACAAAAGAATTACAAGAAAAAAGAAGAAAATATGTTCCGAAAGGCGTGAGCAACGGGAACTTAAACATTGCTCAGAAGGCAACAAGTGCTACTATTATCGATATTGATCAAAGAGAATGGATTGATTTCGCTGGTGCGATTGGGACTTTAAACGTAGGGCATAGTCATCCAAAGGTAACCGCTTCTGTAAAAGAACAAGTTGAAAGGTTTTTGCATCCGGGATTCAATATCATGATGTATGAAGGATACATTGCTCTTGCCGAAAAATTATGCCATATCACTCCAGGGAATTTTGAAAAGCAAGCCATTTTCTTTAATTCAGGCGCTGAAGCGGTTGAAAATGCAATAAAGATTTCCCGCCGTTATACTGGTCGCCATGCTGTTGTTTCATTTGTCCGCGGATACCATGGAAGAACAAATTTAACAATGGGGATGACAAGCAAAGTAAAACCATATAAGTTTGGATTCGGGCCATTCGCTCCGGAAATTTACCAAGCACCTTTCCCATATATGTATCACAAACCAAATGAAATGACGGATGAGGCATATATTGAACTAAAAATTGAAGAATTTAAAGACTTTTTCATTGCCACAGTTGCTCCAGAGACTGTTGCTTGCGTGGTCATGGAGCCAGTCCAAGGTGAAGGCGGATTTATAATCCCTCCGAAAAAATTTGTTCAAGCAGTAAGTGATTTCTGCAAGGAACATGGAATAGTGTTTGTAGCAGATGAGATTCAAACAGGCTTTGGACGCACAGGAAAACTATTTGCTATTGAGCATTTTGATGTAACACCAGATTTAATCACTGTTTCAAAATCATTAGCTGCAGGATTGCCTTTAAGCGGTGTTGTAGGCAGAACGGAAATATTAAACGTAGCAGACCCAGGCGAACTAGGCGGAACATATGCAGGAAGTCCGGTTGCTTGTGCGGCTGCATTAGCTGTAATCGATGTGATTGAAGAAGAAAAGTTGGTGGAAAAAGCTGAAATTCTTGGGCAAACAATTGAAGCAATACTAGTCGAGTTGGCTGCAAAACATGAATATATCGGGGACATTCGTCGATTAGGGGCAATGGTCGCTTGCGAAATCGTTGAAGACCGTATCACTAAACATCCAGATAAAAACAAAACAACTGAAATTGCTAAGTATTCTAATGAGAATGGACTTTTACTACTCACTGCAGGTCTAAAAAGCAATGTAATTCGATTTCTAGCCCCATTAGTGATTACGGATGAGGAATTAGAGAATGGGTTAGCTATACTCGAAAAAGCCTTTCAATAATTCCTAAAATGTATAAAGGAGAGTCAGATAAAATGGGGAATGTATTAATAGTAAAAAACCCAGCTACAGGCAAGGTTATTAAAGAGGTCAGAATTAATTCGGAAGAAGAAATCCAACATGCTATAAAAATAGGATATGATAGTTTTGAAAAGTGGAAAAAAGTAAATGCTCATGAGCGCTCTCGATTATTAATAAATTGGTCAAGGATTATTCAAGAACATAAAGATGAAATTGCCGAAATTATGACATTAGAGAACGGCAAACCTTTGTCCGAATCACGTGGTGAAGTTGATTACGCAACGAGTTACATCGATTGGTATGCAGAAGAAGCAAAAAGAATTTATGGGCGCACTGTCCCTGCATCGAGCGAAACGAAGCGAATCGTAGTCAGTAAGCAACCAATTGGGCTTGTTGCGGCCATCACTCCGTGGAATTTCCCAGCAGCAATGATGACAAGGAAAGCTGCACCAGCTTTAGCGGCTGGCTGCCCATTTATCGTAAAGCCTGCTGTAGAGACGCCTTTAACTACGATGAGATTAATAGAGCTTGCTCACGAGGCAGGTATTCCAACGGATGTTATTCAATATGTTAATGGATCTGGATCTGTAGTTGGTAGATTGTTTACAAGCAGTAAATATATCAGAAAAATTACCTTTACTGGTTCAACCCCTATCGGAAAGCAATTAATTAAAGAGAGTTCTGAAACTATAAAACATGTAACAATGGAACTAGGAGGCCATGCTCCTCTTATTATCGCTGAAGATGCTGATCTTGATTTGGCTGTAACACAAACGATGATTACGAAGTTTAGAAACGCAGGACAAACATGTGTGTGTGCCAATCGAATTATTGTCCATGAAAATATTGCTGAAGCCTTTTCGGAAAAATTAGCAAAAGAAGCTAGTAATTTAAAAGTCGGAAATGGACTTGATCAAGATACACAAGTAGGACCTATTATTAATGAAAAAGGATATGAAAAAATTGTAGCCCAAATTAATGATGCTGTGAAAAAAGGAGCAGTAGTATTAGCGGGAAATCAATACAAAGCGGATAAAGATCAGGGCTATTTCTTTGTATACCCTACGGTATTGACAAATGTCAAACCTGATATGGTTATCATGCAGGAAGAAACATTTGGACCAGTCGCCCCAATCATTACCTTTAGGACTCTGGGGGAGGCTGTAAAAATTGCGAATAGTACTCCTTATGGTCTTGCAGCTTATTTCTTCACAAATAACTATAAAACAGGGACTTACCTGCACGATCATTTAGATTTCGGAATTATTGGCTGGAATGACGGTGCCCCATCCGGTGCTCATATCCCATTTGGGGGTATGAAAGAAAGTGGATTAGGCCGTGAAGGCGGCATCGAAGGGATCGAGCCGTACCTGGAAACAAAATACTTATCGATTGGTAATTTATAAAAAGGGCAAAAAGCTGATTCCATTAAAAAATTGGGATCAGTTTTTTGATTGTCAAATTAGTGCTCTATGGCTAGTTAACTTCTAATCGGGTATTTTTACTTTCCCTTGAGTTTTCCTCTCATTAGCTTAAATTGGGTGTAATCCTAAGGTATCCGCTGTTTTTCTTTTATTCCGAATGAGTGAATTGAATGAAATATTTCCAGCGACTGACTCAGCCAGCAGTCGTGCAGGTCTTCACTGTCCCCACCTTCCAGGTTGGCGCTTCCGTTTCCTTTTGGTTCGCGGCACCCGTGCCTCAGTGATGTGTTGTTGTCGCCACCGAAATTCACCGACTCGCTTCGCTTAAACAGATGTGATTTTCTGCAAATCAGCCTATCACATTGCCCACCCTAACTAAAAGACTACGGTCGCCAGAGAATGAAAGAAAGAAACTCTTATCGTTGTAAAATCGGATTTAAAAAGTTAAGGGATTACCAAAAAAGCCAAATTTCTCAGCTATTAAAATTGAGAAATTTGGCTTTTTCGTTACTCCATTAATGCGCCCTTGGAAAGCAACTGGATTAAGTTTTGAATTTCTCTTCAGATTAAACCAAATAGATTATTCTTGAATGATTTAAAGTGTGCACAAAAGTGTGCACAGACTTAATTTTTTTATTTTATCTAGATTGTTCTAGATTTCTTTAAACATCCCTCAAGCCCTTGATACACAAGACTTAATTAATCTGTAATTATTTTATTTAACTCAGTTTATTTACATGAATCCCGCTGGCAGCGTAGAGGTCAGGGGTTCGAGCCCCCTATTCTCCATAACCGGAAACCCTTGTGTAGCAAGGGTTTTTCTTTTTTATCTTTTATTAACAACGGAGTTAATATTATAATTGTGCACCTTTAGTTAACTAAAGTTATTTAATCATATAAAAAAATTCTTCTCAAAGAGTTGAGCTGCTTCTACTTGAAGATCTTCGTTAACATGTGAATACAAATCTAAAGTAATTGAAACCCTTGAATGTCCTAGCCTTTCTTGAACTACTTTTGGGTTTACTCCATCAATCATTAATTGTGTCGCATGTAGGTGTCGTAAATCATGAATTGTAATCTTGGGAAGACCTGCTTCAACAATTAGACGGTTAAAATCCCTCAATAGATTTCTTGGATCTTTAAAAGTGCCTTCCAATGAACAGAACACTATATCTTGGTGAATTATTACCTTCCCGTATTTTTCTTTTTGTCTATCTCTATGTAATTGTAATTTGTTGATTAAATATGATGTAATTGATACTTGCCGTTTAGATTTCGAAGTCTTTACATCTTTAAAAATAATCCTCTTTCTTTAGTTCTGGCTAATGACCTTACAAATATAGAAAGCTATAGACTAGACCGTTGGTGTAATTGTGGGAAAACCGTTGTAGTCCCTTGATAAATGGGGCTGATTGGGGTACTGGTGTCCCCCTCGGTCTTCAAAATCGCTTGTGACTTGCGTGCCAGGTTAGCTGGGTTCGATTCCCAGGCAGTCCCACCAAAAGTATTGTATCAACGTTTTTGAACGTTTGGAATAATTTGATTAGAAAGAACCGTTTTACCTATTGACTGTTTAGGGTACTATCAAATAGACTTGGAGCCTCTTTTGCTTTGTTGGGACCCTCAGCAAAGCGAAGGGGTTTTTTTATGGCAGTACAAAGTAAGAGAAAAGAAGAAAGTTGGTATCCAGCCGGTTATTCGTTGAAGAAGAGGGGGCAACCCCTTGGAGTGGAAAGTCGTTAAGATATTAAGTTTTCAACTTTTAAATTAATTTAATAAATAATTATATATATTTAGTATATTTGTATCTTTCTGTATATTCCTGTAGTCCATCTTTAAAATAAAGATTGTAATCAATTATTTTAAAGGAGGATAAAAGATGCCTATTCGTAAGCTCAGTTTTTTGTTCGTTGCTCTAGTCCTGCTGATTACCCAATTTCCACTAGGCTCAAATGCTCAAAATGGTAACGCTGATTGTAGTAATCTTACCGATCCATCTGTCAATGGTTGGGTTAACTACGAACAAATGGTAAAAAGGCTTCACCAAATTGAACAAACAAGTTTTGGACGTGTGGAATTGGATGTTATTGGGCAATCGCGCCTCGGCAAGGACATATATGCAGCCCGTGTTGGAACCGGCGATCGTGTCATGCTTGTTACCAGCGAAATTCATGGTAATGAGAAAACTGGTACTGAAGCTTTGTTGCAAATGTTAAAGGAGCTGGGATCCGGCAATAATCCCGAAATTCAGGCGATTCGGAACAACGTAACTATCGTTGCTGTGCCAAAGTTTAATCCAGATGGAGCAGAATTGAACCAACGTCAAAACGTTTTCCCATGGGAAGAAGTCGTAAACACTTTTCCACAGCTTAAAGATGCCAAGCAAGCTTGGTACTACACTGCATCTAGAGGCGGTTTCGATGTTAACCGCGATTTTAACCCTGACCTAAACTATGAACCTCGTGCCGAAGATATGACTAAAGATGGAAGCCAACCTGGATTTTTCTTAACGAACGAGTCCCGTGTTCTTCGTAACCTTTATGTTAATTTGAAAAAAGAATTTGGTGAAGTTGAGGCGTACGTTGATTTACATCACATGGGAGCATGTAACAAAAATGAGGGTAGTGATCAATATGTTACAGTTTCATTAGACTATCCGCCGCTTGGTCCTGAAAACAATTCTAAATATCAACAATATACACAACTCGACCAGGAGAAGTCCAGACGATACGCACTAGCGGCAGCGCTTGGCATGGAAGATCACGCTGGAAATGGTAATGCCGAAACTTCCCCATTCTGGGGTGGAGCCAGCCGCTATTTCCATCCATCTGATCGAGACTTGCCTGGTCAGGCCAGATCATCTTTTGCTCTCAACGGTACTGCAACAGTTCTGTTCGAAGTTCGTGGACAGCAGCATAACTGGGGCCAGAAACAGAAGGGAATGCTAACTAAAGCAGTAAAGAACGGGCTGTACGGTATCGCCAATGGCATGGCTGATGGATCGGTAGACAGGCTTAACGGTAATGATTTCTACAATTTACCAAAGTACTGGTAGGTCATTTTGATTCTGTGTCTCCATCAAAGCTCAGGACTGCTAAGCAATTAGACGGAAAATGGTATAAGGAAACACCTCCGAAAACTCGGAGGTGTTTCAAAAAACTTGACTTAGTAAAAAAAAATTAAAGAAGTCAAACAGAGGTATTCATTATCAATGCTCGGACATTAGCCGTTTTGCTTCAAAATATAGGGTTTGGATAAACTTTTTTGCATTTATGCGAACTAGAGTGTTTGAAAGTGCTTGCTCTTTTTTTAATTCAGCCATTCTATCCCTTACAGTCTTAAACTCAAATAGTTTAGGAGCATAATTTTCGAAGATTGGATTGGAGTAATCATCCAGTCCAAGTGATGATAGATGATTTAACGATTGATAAATTGTCCTTCTAACACGTTGTTTCGAAGCTTTCATTTCTCTCATTACTTCACTTTGGCTTACGGAGTTTCCAAGCTTTTTTTGAGCCAATTGTAAAAATATATCCTTTAGTCGCGGGAAACCATTCGTAAATGTCTCAGTCCGTTCGCATTGGAATAAATACTCTAATATATTTAATAGGTCTCGATATCCGCTTTCACCCATAATTCCTAAATCAGATAAAAGAATCTGACCAGAATCTATTATGGTTGGTACCAATGAAGCCGCTTGCTCATGTACAAAAATTTGATCCAGCGCAATTATATTACTCAATGATTGATGGATGTTTAATATAGACTTCTCCAAACGGATCCGTTCGCTCACTTTTTTTATTACAGATATAACTTCAATCTTGTTAATAGGTTTCGTTATGTAATACTCAATACCAAGGGAGTATCCTTTACTTACTAACTCTTTTGACTCTACCAGTGAAATCATAATAATTTTCCCTTTAAATTCAGGTTTAATATTGCGGATTGTTTGCAGCCCATCTCTTTTTGGCATTAAAAGATCAATAAGCAAAATATCTGTTTTCTTTAAGGTTAATAGATTTCCATCTATGAGTGTACCGTCCTCCGCTTCACCTGCGATAACCCCAAGATCTTCGTCTTCTATTATTTCCATTAACATGGATCGAATGACAATGTCATCATCTACTATGTAAAAGAACATAACATCACTCTTCCTTGACCAAATAATTAACTGGTAATTTTATAGTGAAGATCGTACCATCTACTTCTGGTTCACTTTTCAAAAGGATCTTGCCTTCAAGTTCCTCAACGATTCTTTGTACATATGACAGTCCTATCCCTGTTGATGAACTTCCATCTCTTTCAAATTTTGAAGTGAATCCAGGTTCAAAAATTAAATTCTTTCGTTTATTTGGGATGCCAGGACCGTTATCACTTATTTGAAAATGAACCCAATTATTTTGTTTGGAAACAGAAATCTTCACAACTCCTAATTGTTTTATGGCTTCAATAGAGTTCATTACTAAGTTATTAAGGATCGATAGAATTTTAAAAATATGATAATCCGGATGAGCCCCGATAATCACTTGTTTAAACTCAATCTCTTTTCCTAAGGAAAGTGCATAATTTTTATTAGCTCGTATAATAAGATCAAGGAGTTCATATATGGTCATGTATTCGCTAAAACTTTCATCCGATATTAATTTGGAAAGTCCAGCATAAATTCGCTGGTTATCCTTTTTTATTTCGTGTATCTCTCCGACAATTTTTAATGTTTTGGCGGCCAGACATTGAATTGGCAGTGACTCCTTTTGCTCTTCAAACTCCATTAGTTTTTGATATAAAAAATAGGAATCCTGTGTTATTTTTTCACTGTTTTTTAATGTTTTCTTTAAGTGGATTGTTTCTTCATATAAGCTTGAGATAATCATGAGAAGATGAGCATTTTGTTGGCGTGTTTGCTTAACTGTCAGTTTGGTGTTATATAATTTCAGGAGATTGAAAAATCCTATCGTAAAATAGCTGCGAAAAATGGCAATCACGATTATTTTATATATACCGGAAAGAGAAGTATAAGCGTCGAATGCAATGTATTGAAAAGTGATTTCCGCAATGCTGGATGATATTTCAATGATAATACCCAAAATCCCCATTAGCACTGGACGATGATGTAAGCGATTCATTTTTATGGCATAGAAAAGACAGGCAAAAGTTAGATAATAAAAAAAAGTGGGATAATGAGCAATAAAAGAGTCCGTAAACACCTTACCGTAAATAATCAGGTCTAATAGGATTCGAAATAATACAACCATGATTCCTACTATGAAACCAGAGAGAACAGACGGTATTTTTCGTAGAAGTAATAAAGAAAAGAAAAATGTCGGTGTACCAAAACTAATCCGAAACGAATCATTGAAAGGATAAAAAAATAATTGACCCGCCAAAGGAACCAATATCAACATCAAAATAAAAATATAAGGATCTCTTTTGTTGAGTAAAAAATTCAAACCATCCACATCCTGAACTTTATAAAAGTAATTATATATATCGATGTGAATTAAAGCTAGAATTTACAGAAAAAACAGTCTATTCCGACTAGTTTGTATTGCGTTAGTCTTTAATGAAGTGGGAGGAAGGTCATACGATGCCAAGATTATTAAATGGTTATGAATAGGATCCTGACAAGCTACTACACGCGTTTAGTTTTGGAACTTTTAAATAGAAATTATCATGATTTTGCACTCCCAACCCATGCATGAAAACAGTTCTTCTCGGACCATAATTGTAGTGACACAAACAGTTTGTTAGACATGGCTTTTTAAGGTGGCTCGCCCCTGGAATAGAAACTGTTTGAGTAAGTTTGGTGTTCAACCCTTTATTATAATATTGAAACTTTATTAACACAACGCTAGTGGAGACATAAGTTTAAAAAAATATTAGTTATAAATGCTCCTTAAAGTTGGGTGATTAATCGTTCAGGTTTTTACGTTATTTAAATTAAGGAGAATTTGAAAAAGAGAATACAAGCTTATGACCTGTCGTACTGGAGCTTGTTAACATTAAACACCAATATTATAAACACAATTTGTATATGTAGTAATGGAAATCCTCGTTTTGCCTTC
Source organism: Bacillus sp. JJ1773 (assembly GCF_036962035.1). NCBI lineage: Bacteria > Bacillati > Bacillota > Bacilli > Caryophanales > Bacillaceae > Bacillus > Bacillus sp. JJ1773. The sequence continues at coordinate 49,896 of NZ_JBALNX010000029.1, read as the reverse complement.
TATATTATAGATGAGCTAGAGAGTAACGGAGTGTTTTGCAAAAGAGCATCCAAACACAAAAGGTCATTAATAGCATCAGAGTAGTACTTGAAACGAAGTGGAAAGAGTTTAACACATGAAAAACCGTTTAGTAAAATATACTAGCATCAAAAACCCGCTATTTACTCTTGTGATAATAATGACAAGTCTAAATTCTGCATATAGAACCTTGAGTTAATTGCCTAATATGAAATTAGTATAGAAACGTAATTAGATTAAAACCTAATTACATTACTGGTTAGTATTTTGTTTATCTCATAAGTATAAAATTTATATAATATAAAAATTGGCTGTCATCGAGGATCCTAGTGTCATCAAGTTTTATTAAGTGTTATCGTCCAGTTCAGAATAGAAGTGTTCCTACCCACATATTGGCGATGTAGGGTAGATGACTACATTTTATTTAACGAAATACCTATAGCAATCATGGAAATTATCTTCAAAATCATTTCTTCAGAATTACCCTCACCGCCCTTTTCTACCAAGATTGGGGGACTGCTTCCAAATTTCGCAATATAAAAATTATAGGATCAAAATGCCTCATTCCTCCTTCACACAATTATGCAGAGTTAATTAAAAGTGAGCTAATTAAAATAAATAGTTTATTATATATTGAAGAATAAAATTAAGCCTAATTTTAACTATCACGTTAGTGGAACAAGAAAAAGAGCTGCTTTTCTTTGTTAATCTCAATCAACCCAATAGTTTAGTCCATTTATTAGCAATTTTCTTATATAAGAATTTAAATATTTGGTACTTGTACAAACACTTTATTGAAAGTGTGCACAGACTTATTTTTTTTAATTATTATTAATTAGTCTAGATTACATTTATGTATCTAAAAAACCTTGATCTATTAGACTTGATTATTTTTATTTGAACTTATTTTACTAAATTGCTCAATAGGTTTTCCTCTAGCAGCGTAGAGGTCAGGGGTTCGAGCCCCCTATTCTCCATCCGGAAAAAAAGTTGAAATAAAGCCACTTCTGATAAATTCAGAAGTGGCTTTTATTATTAAATTAAAGAGTCTTAGCTAGTTCTAATAGCTTTAAAGCAAGGTTCTGTCTAATAAATCATTCCCTTTTTGCCTATTCCGAACTATCCATTAACTCGATGGAGGGACGGGGGGTTCTTGTCCCAAAATAACTAAATAGAAGAGGCTAAAATAACTTTAAATGTTATTTAACTTCTCCTATTAATAGAAATACATAACAACATATTTTATACTTCTGTTAGTTCGCTTAAGCTGAACCTAAATACGTTTTTACCAGACTATCATCCCTTAATAAATCTCGTGATTCTCCGTGTAACTTCACCTCACCTGCTTGTAAAACATATGCACGGTCAGATATAGCTAAAGCAGCCATGGCTAATTGCTCGACAACCACAACCGTCTTGCCAGATTTCTTCAACTCTAACAGAGTGTCGAATATCTGTTTTACAAATATAGGTGATAAACCCATGGATGGCTCATCAAGAATAACAAAATCAGGATCAGACATTAGCGCTCTGGATACAGCTAGCATCTGTTGCTCTCCACCACTCAATGTACCAGCGTGCTGCCTTCTTCTCTCCTTTAATCTTGGAAATCTTTTGTATTCTCTTTCGATAAGCTCTTGAATTTTTTGTTTCTCTTTTTTAATCGTAAATGCACCAAGAATTAGATTATCCTCTACCGACTGATCACCAAAAACCTGACGACCTTGAGGGACATGGGATATACCATACCCTAAAATTTTATGAGCAGGCGTACCTGTAATCACATTATCCTTATATAGGATAGTACCCTCCTTTGCCTTCATCAACCCCGTAATTGCTTTTAAGAGTGTAGTTTTCCCAGCCCCATTGGGACCAATAACAGCAACGATCTCACCTTCATTTACTTCCATTGACACATTGTGTAATGCGGATGCATGACCATAATTAACCGACAGATTTTGTACCTGCAACAAGCTGGTTCACCTCTTCTCCCCCAAGATAGGCATCAATTACCCTTGGATCGTTTTGAATAGTTTCAGGATTTCCCTCACAAATTTTCTTACCGAAATCTAACACTGTAATATAATCACAAATATTCATGACAATATCCATATGATGCTCAACCAAAATAATAGACAATCCTGCCTTCTTCAGACGTTGGATCACATCCATGATTTTTACAATCTCTTTTGGACTAGCCCCTGCTGCCGGTTCATCTAGAATAAGTAATGCAGGTTTTAAAGCTAACCCCCTTGCTATTTCAACTAATCGCTGTTCTCCATATGGTAAGTCAGACGCTTTTTCATGGGCTCTTTTTTCTAAGCCAACAATTCGTAGTAGATCATAGGCTTTTTGTGCATAGTATTTCTCTTCATCAGATACCTGACCTAGATATAATAGGTTTTTCAGGAATCCTGTTTTGAAGTGACGATGAAAACCAACCATGACGTTTTGTAAAACGCTCATGTCTTCAAACAACTGCAGGTTTTGGAATGTTCTTGTAATTCCTTCTTGTGCTATACTATGAGGAGCATATTTTGTAATGTTCTTTCCTTTCCAAAGAATGTTTCCACCAGTCGGCATATAGACTCCACTTAGGACGTTAACTGTAGTGCTTTTACCTGAACCGTTTGGGCCAATAATTCCGTGAACAGTTCCACCTAAAACCTCTATTTCAACTTCGTCAATAGCTTTTAATCCACCAAAATACATAGAAATATTTTTAAGCTCTAAAACCTTACCATTAATCCCTTCAGGTAAATCTATTGTTGCCTTCCGACCATCATGTAAAATTCCTAATTCAGTATTGGCTTTTTTACTAGAAAACTTTTTAAAGTAAGAAAGATTGGTGAAGGCACCCACGATACCATCGGGTAAAAGGATAAGTGCGAGTAATAATATTCCACCAAAGATCATTAAGTGATAATCTACAAAGTTATGAAGGAATTGCGGTAACCCAACGATAACCGCTGTACCTATAATAGGACCTATCTTTGTTCCTGACCCTCCGATAATAACCGCAATAAGGAACATAATGGATAGATTCAATTCAAAAGTTGTACTACTTATAAACTGATTTTGGAAAGCGAACAGCCCCCCGCCTACACCTGCTAAAAAAGCAGAAACAGCAAAGGCTAATATTTTCCAATTCCGAACATTAATCCCTAGTACCTCTGAAGCAACTTCACTATTTCCAAAAGCAGTAAAGGTCCTTCCAAAACGACCTCTAAAGATATTCGTTGCGAATGCTGTAAATATGATAGCTAAAAGACCAATAAACCACATATATTGAATTGGATCAAGCTCAAGACCGAAAAAGGATGGTACCGAAGTTTTGGTTCCTGCAGGACCGCCCGTGACACCTACCCAGCGGTTGGCAATAATACTAATCAATTCTCCAAATGCAATTGTTACCATTGCCAGATAAGGACCTTTCGCTCGTAAGGATAAAAGAGCTACAATTGCTCCAAATACAGCAGTTATTAAGGCAGAGATCACAATACTTACGAAGAAATTCAATCCTACTTTCATCGTAAGTATTGCAGATAAATATGCTCCTATCGCATAAAATCCTACATGCCCCAAGGAAAGCTGATTGGAGAGTCCCACAAGTAGATTTAACCCTACGATGACAATGTAAGTAATTAAAAATGTCTGGGCTACATGAATAGTATGAGCATTGTTAAAAAACCAGGGAAATGCATATAAGAGGACGAGCGGGATCACAATTTGATAAATCCACCATTTTGCTTTTATCATACTAGAATTTCTCCTTTACTCGTTTTCCAAATAACCCCTGAGGAAGGACTGCTAAAATGACAAGAATTAAGAAGAACGCAGCAGCTTCTTTCATGGATGTACTAAATAAAGTAAAGAGGTTTTCTAATACACCTAGTAAAAGTCCTCCGATAAAAATGCCTCGTGGATTCTCGATACCACCAATAATTGCAACTGCAAATGCTTTTAATCCCAGGAAAAGACCAATAAATGCACCTGGATGTACCATAGGCCCGACTAAAACTCCACCTACTCCAGCTAGAATCCCTGCAATGATAAAAGCAATGGAAGCCATTAATCGGGGATTAATTCCCATTAATGAAGCAGCGTCTCTATTAAAGGCAACCGCTTCAAGCGCCTTTCCAAATAATGATTTCTTTAAGAAGACGTATAATAGAAACATAATAACTGCAGCACTAACGAGTACAAATATGTCGTGATAGCGGATTTTCAATATACCTAAATCTAAAATAGCGCGTCCAAATGGAGATGGGGCCATTAGAACATCCCTTCCCCAGATAAGCATAGCTATGTTTCTCACAATCATAGCAACGGCCACAGTACTTAAAATCCAACCAATGGAATGCCAACTTTTTAACGGACGGATAGCGACTTGTTGCAATGCCCAACCCGATATACCCAGTATGACGATAACCAATAGTAATGATGCTATAAAGGCAATCCAAACACCCCCACCCGAAGCAGTTATTGTCATAAAGGTAGATAATCCTATTAGTGAACCAAGCATGACGAAGTCACCTTGACCAAAGTTCATAGTTTTAGTCGTAATAAAGGTAATATAGTAGCCTTGGGCAATTATCGCATAAACACTTCCATACACTAACCCATTAATAATGGCTTTTAATATATCTGTTAATTCCAAAGCAAACGCCCCCTTGTGATACTACTAATAACAAGCAATGGTGAAAAGGGAAATCCACATATGGACTTACCCTTTACACCAGTTAAAAGATTTATATGATGACTCTATTTATCTGCTGCGACAATTTGTAAATCGTCGTTATATGTGGCAATGAATACTTCGTCAATACCAAACGCTTCATGGTTATCCTTAGTGAAAGGTACTGATTTAATTGCTGTTACACCTTCAAAGTCCGTGAAGGATTCGATTTGATCACGAATTTTTTCACTATCTAAACCAACCTTTTTTATAGCATCTAAGATAAGTTTTGCACTGTCATATCCTTGTGCCGTAGCAATAGGGAATACGTCTTCACCATACGTATCCATTACTCTTGCATGGAATTTTTTTGCTGCTTCATTTTGATCAATCGTATATGACTGTACAAAGAATAGATCACCCTTCACAAGATCTCCAACTAGATTTAAAACAGTTGGGTCACCTGTAGCCCAAGTCGCGTAAATAGGGGCATTCAACCCTTCATTGAAACGAGCTTCAAGCAACTTTGCTGACTGTGGTGCAAGCCCGTAGAAGATAACTGCTTCCACCCCTGCATTATTCATTTCACGAATAGAAGGCTCTAGATTTAATTCCTTTGGATCAAAGGCTGAAATAACAGTTGGTTCCAAATTGTAGGTTTCCTTCATTTGCTTAACAATATCTTCTCTTCCACCTTGCCCGTACCCTTCCGTATCATGGATGACACCAAGTTTCGTAAGGCCTTGTTTATCGATAAGCTCTTTTAAAATAGCGGACACTTGAACCCCATCAAGAGGGGACACGCGGAAAATATAGTTTTTATCAGCATCTTTATACTCTTGTGTGATTTTTGTCCCTGTAGCTACTGGTACAACTTCAGGAATTTTTGCCTCTTGAGTAAATTGAATGTGAGCCATGGCATTCCCAGAGTTAGCAGGTCCAACTAAGGCTAAAATTTTATCTTGGCTAATTAATTTTTGAACAATCTCGACAGACTTTTCTGGTTTAGCTTCATCATCATATAGGACTACATTTGCTTTTTTTCCTTCAAAGCCGCCAGCATCGTTAAAATCTTTAACAGCTAGGTCCACACCCCTTTTTACTCCTTCACCAAATAAAGCTGTTCCACCCGACATAGAAATAGCTAAACCTATGTTAAAGGTTTCCTCACCTGAAGAAGAAGCACCAGAATCACTACTAGCTGCGGAATTTGTTTTTGTTTCTTCTACCTTTGGACTACATCCTGTCAAAACTGTAAATAATACCATAAAAGCCACTAGAAAGATTGCACTTGATTTTTTCAAAATAATTCCCTCCCCTTTTAATAAACCTAAAGTTAACTCATTTATAAAACCGGCGTAATGAAAGAATAATAGCGTTTACTAATATTTTTTCTTATTGGACTGTGTAGCCACCATCAATAACAATCGCCTGTCCTGTAATACCTTTGGCTTTTTCACTTGCTAAGAAAACGACGTAATCAGAGATTTCTTTGACATGTAATAAGCGCTTCTGTGGTACAAGCGGATAAATTACTTCTTCAAGTACATTTTCTAACTCTACATTTCTTGTCTTTGCTAAGTCAGTTAATTGATTTCGCACAAGCGGAGTGTCTACATAACCAGGACAAATGGCGTTAACGGTGATTCCGTATTCTGCCCCTTCTAATGCTGCAACCTTCGTCAAACCGTTCACTCCATGCTTCGCACTATTGTAAGCAGCCTTCCCTGCAAAACCAACTAAACCATTAATAGAGGACATATTTATCACTCGACCAAATCCTTGTTTTTTCATGACAGGAAAAACATGCTTTGTAGCAATAAATGGACCTGTTAGCATCACCTTAAGAAGTAATTCAAAGCGATCAGCAGGAAAATCCTCAATGGCAGATATGTGCTGTAACCCTGCATTGTTTATTAGAATATCAATACCTCCATATGTATTAATGGTATGATTTAATGCAGATATGATTTCTTGCTCTTTAGTTACATCACATCCAATCCCCATGACTTCTAAGCCATCATTCTTCATGGACCCGGCAGTTTCTTTTACTGCTTCTTCATTCAGATCACTGATCACTACTCTTGCACCTTCTTCAGCAAATGCTTGGGCTAAATCTAGACCTATTCCACTAGCCGCACCCGTTATGAAAACAACTTTATTTTCAAGTGTTTTTTCCTTATTTTGATTCAAAACAACAATCCCCCCATTGGAATGCTAAACAATAATTTAATTGTGCTGGAATGATTAATTCCAGTCCTGTACATGCTTGAATATCTGCAACTATGTAACCTTCAACTATCTCAATTAATGTTAATCCTTCAGGGGTTCAGCTAAGCAACCTTGAGGTGCAAGTTCTACTTCTAGCCCACAAGACATTAATTGACGTTCAAACTTTTTATTCTTGCCTTGCATAGGAGGAAATCATTTGTTGATTTGTCTATTTTTCAATAGATTTACTAATCCCCAATCGTCAACCCCACAATTATTAGAAATAATCGTAAGACCTTAAACCCCCTTTCGATATAACCCTAAGATTCATTTTTCGGGTATACCTACTAGTACAGATCCCCCAACGAGTAATGTATCATCGTCATTAATCAATGGAAGAATAACCTTCATATCACCTTTCTCCTTCCTTTTATTACTTTTTCAACCTATTTATTTTCAAAGCAAAATTCGTGCCAACTTTTCGGGAGGATCTCTGAACACCTTGTAAATGTCCCATTTCTTTATTTTTTATTATCATTTTGTTCTATATTTTTAATTAGATTTGGTGTTTAATTCAGAAAATATAGAATATTAATAAAAATAACGTNNACGTTATTTTTATTAATATGGTCATTATAGCGAGTCCCAACACTTTGTCTCTATTATGCGACACGTCTCGTTATTGCAACACTTATTGATGCCTTAACAAACTATATTTCTCCATTTTTCGATATAGGCTAGCTCTATGTATCCCAAGCATTTCTGCCGCTTCAGTTCGATTCCCTTCACTGGCCTTTAATGCCTGGATGATTGCCGCTTTTTCAGCCCTTTCCACTTCCTCTTCAAGAGAGAAGGATGAAACTGAAACATCTGTATGCCTTTCAACATGATCTAATAAATAAGGGGGAAGGTGCTCTAAACAGATTTCCGGACCATTATCTGCGATATGAAGAGCACGCTCAATGACATTTTGCATTTCTCTCACGTTACCACTCCACTGATAACGATGAAATAAATCTTCTACATTAGGGTGAAAGCCACTTATGCTTTTACCGAGCTCACTATTTAATTGACCCAAAATTAGATGCGCTGTAATAATAATATCTTTGCCTCGCTCCCTTAAAGGTGGAATCATGATATGAATCACATTTAGGCGGTAATAAAGGTCTTCTCGGAACTCCCCTTTTTTAACCATTTCCTCTAACGGACGATTTGTTGCTGAAATTAACCTGATATCAATCTGATTAGTCTGACTGCCGCCAATTCTTTCAATTTCTTTTTCCTGTAAGACTCGTAATAACTTTACCTGCATATTGAGAGGCATATCGCCGACTTCATCTAGAAATAACGTTCCACCCTGGGCTTGTTCAATCTTTCCGGGTTTTCCGCCCTTTTTCGCTCCCGAAAATGCCCCCTCCTCATAACCAAAGAGCTCAGATTCCAATAAATTATCTGGTATAGCGGCACAATTAAGGCTTATAAACGGTCCATCAGAACGGTTACTGGCTTCATGAATTGCATGAGCAAACAATTCCTTTCCTGTTCCACTTTCTCCTCGAATCAATACCGTTGAGCGACTAGTAGCCACTTTCAATGCTAAATCCTTTACTTCTTTCATTCGCTCATGCTCGCCTATAATCTGGTCAAACGAATATTTGGATCCTCGCACTTTTTTCAATTCCGGTTTATAAAAGTCCTGCATGCTTTCAGTTACGTTTAGGCGCTGAACCAATGTTTTTAACTCGTTAATATCCGTATATAAAACCTTACCTATAGCCCCAACAACCTCCCCCTCTTTCCAAATAGGGGTACGCATGACAATAATACTTTTATCCTTTACTATCATAAATGAGCCAATTTCTGATTGCCCCGTTTTCACAACAATATGCATACGTGTATTTTCAATTACTTTTTTGACGTGCTTGCCAATCACATCTTCAACTTTAACCCCGAGGAACTCACCGTAAGTTTGATTCATCATTGTTATTAGCCCCTGTTTATCAATCATGATAACCCCGTCATATAACAATTCAATAATTTCCTTTAATTGTTCTACCTCTTTTTCCTTTTGATCAAGCAGATTATGGGTATGTTTTAATTCTGGTATTTCATGAAAAACAGAGATGGCCCCAATAAGCCGACCATCCTTATATATAGGAGATTGATTTGCAACAACAACCCGACCTTGGATAAGTTGCTGTATATTGACAAGTGTAACTTCGTCCAACAAAACTTGATGCAGGGTTGAATCTTCTATAATGCTGGTAATATGCTTATTTAGCATCTCTTTTTCAGACATACCAATAAGATCACATCCTGATGTATTACACATGATAATCTTACCGTCTCGATCCACTATGATGACACCGTTATAAATCCCCTCAACAATCTCAGTCCATCCTTGTGAAATGTGACGATTAATCACGCCTAACCTCTCCTTTTGATCCTCTATCAAAAATTTGTATGGTCCATACTTATTCGACAAAAACCAGAATCTTCCTTCAAATAAAGCCTAAGCTCTGTTTAGTTAGCTTTGCCGTGTACTTTTGCATGACGCTGCGCTACAACATCCGGATTATTACACACCATATTCTTGTTAGGATAGCACCCTTTCGAATAACGGAAATAAAGGGCAAATAGCTGGTTCCATTATTTATTGGAACCAGTTTTTGATTGTCAAATTAGTGCTATTATGACTAGTTAACTTCTAATCGGGTAATTTTACCTTTCCTTGAAATCGTTGTAAATGTATTTACAACGTAAGGATTACTAAAAATAAAAAGCCCAATTTCTCAGTAAAATTGAGAAATTTGGGCTTTTTCGTTACTCCATTAAAGCACCTTGAAAAGCAACTGGATTAAGCTTCGAATTTCTCTTCAGATTAACCAAATATTCTTCTTAAACCTATTCAACAAAAATGTGCGTACTTTAAATTTTATATTATATGAAGTATTATTAGTTTAACGAACAAAAAAACTAAATATTCATTATATTCCTACTACTAAGCGTTAAAGTTGTTACGTAAAAAAATCACCAGATCATCTTATAACAAATGATCCCATCATTTTTATCATCGTTCGAAAGGGAAAAAAGAGAGTTTTGGGCGATATCATTTATTGGAATTAGGAACTAATTAGATATTTCCCTATTTTTAGGTAATTCAAATAAAAAGGAGTGACTATAGTGAAATCACAAGTTATTCAATCTTTTGGGAAACCATCTATATTTCAATTTAAAGAGATTTCAGAACCTGAACTGAAACCTGGACATGTACTTATTCAAGTAAAGGCTACAAGTGTAAATCCTATTGATACGAAAGTCCGTGCTGGTGCAGTTCCAGCCGTTGCACCCGAGTTTCCAGCAGTATTACATGGAGATGTGGCAGGGATAGTATCTGCAGTGGGTGAAGGAGTAACCGAGTTTAACATTGGTGATGAAGTGTTTGGATGCGCGGGTGGATTTAGAGGGACTCACGGCGGTGCACTTGCAGAGTTTATGCTGACAGATGCCGATTTACTTGCTCATAAGCCGAAAAATTTGACGATGGAAGAAGCTGCGGCTTTACCATTAGTTTCTATTACCGCTTGGGAAGCATTATTTAATCGAGCAAGGCTTATTCCTGGACAAGGTATATTGATCCATGGAGCCACTGGGGGTGTAGGACACATCGCCATTCAACTAGCCAAATGGAGTGGAGCAACAGTCTATACAACTGCCTCTTCGCAAGAAAAGATGGAGATTGGCACACGCCTTGGTGCTGATGTAGCAATTAATTATCGAGAAGAAACCGTTCACGACTATGTACAAAAATATACAAACGGAAGAGGATTTGACATCGTGTTTGACACGGTAGGGGGTGAAAACCTTGATCGCTCTTTTGAAGCAGCAGCGGTACATGGAACGGTAACAGCCATTGCTACTCGTTCGACTCATGACCTCTCACCCGTGCATTCGAAAGGACTTTCGCTTCATGTTACCTTTATGTTGTTGAAAATATTAAACAAGGACATGCATAATCATTATGGAGAAATTTTGAAGAAGGTTGCTAGTTTGGTTGAGGTAGGGAAGCTGCGTCCACTATTGGATTCAAACATTTTTACGTTTGATGAAGTTTCAAAAGCCCATGAGTACATGGAGTCAGGCAAAGCGGTAGGAAAAATTGTTTTAAAAAATTGTTGGTAATACTATTGCAAATTTGAAATGCCTTAACAACTTTACGTTCATTTAAAGAGTAGATGGGCATTAGAATCTGTATAAGATTCTCTATGTACCGTCTGCTTTTAATTTTAATTACCGTAAAAAAAGATGTTGTTCAATTTTATTGCCCCATTCATTGAGAAGAGCGCATTTCTAACTAAAGAATTGCGCCCATTTGTGGAAGTTCAAGATTGTGATTACTGCCTTTTGCTTGTTAACACTAATTTTAATGAAATCACGAAGGAAGATTTAGTTGCCACGATACTCCAAACCGGTCATTTAGCCAACCAAACCTTTGACTAAAACCGTAATTACCAATTGGCATAAGTGCTTGTCCACCCTCGATAAGTTTCTCATAAAGGTTGTTAATTTCTTCTTCAGTATCACAAGTAACAAATATTGAAAATGAAGGAGTAAAGGAAAACTGATGCTTCACATTACTGTCAATGCACATAAATTCTTGCCCTTTTAAAGAAAAAGTAGCTTTCATGACAGTTCCTTCGTCTCCAGTTTCATTAGCTCCATAGCGAACAATACTAGTAATTTCAGAATCCTCAATGATTGATATGTAATAATTCATCGCTTCTTCTGCTTTACCATCTTGAAACATTAAAAACGGCGTAACATTTACCATTAAATACCAACTCCTGTAGTCACTTAATTAATTATTCATCAATTGATAAAATGAATGTACGTAAGGTAACTTAAATTTAATAATGCCCCTCTATAAAAATAATTTTATCCGAGTCATACTTTTTCTTTAGCCAACCTGCGCCGATGTATGAACATCAACCTTTATAGCTGATATATCCAGTTTCAACTAGTTCTTTGAGTCCCATAAACATTAAGTTCCAACCATGTTCAGACCCATCATGATACTCTCCTAGAGCTTTTTCAATATCTGCTTTTGTCCAGTTTTCTTCTGGAGCAACGTGTATGAGTTGGGTAAAAGTCATTTCACAGCCTGTAGAAATTTCTTTTATCTCAACAGTTATTATATCTTCTAACTCACTAAATTGAGGCATTTTAAAAGTAAATACCAATTTTTTTGGAGGATCAATTTCAAGGTACTCACCTACTGCTCGATAATCTTTTCCCTCTCTATGGTCGACGATCTCCCAACCTCCACCTACTTTGGGGTCATTCTGTGCGACCTTGTTCGTCCCTTCTAATGTAAAAAACCACTTTTTCATCATTACAGGATTCAACCATGCGTCAAAAACTCTTTCAGGTTCTACATTAAATTCTCTTTTCATTTTTAATGTTGTTGTTGAGATTTTATTCATAAAATTCTCCTTCCGATGTTTTAGTGTTCTTTCTTCTTGGCTTTCAATAACTCACTTTCCAGAAGATCAAAACGATTGCTCCAAAATTTCTCATAAAATTGGAGCCATTCTTTAGCTTGAGATAATGATTTAGTATTTAAGCGACATATGTGAGTTCTTCCATTTACACTCCTTTCCACTAATTTTGCTCCCTCAAGAACCTTAATATGCTTTGAAATCCCAGCAAGGGACATATCAAAAGGCTCTGCTAATTCAGAAACTGTTCTTTCTTTTTGCGCCATCATATGAACCATTTCTCTTCTTGTTGAATCAGCTAAAGCATGAAAAATTTTATTTAAATGATCATTATTATGGTTAACCATGTAGTTAAATATAACAGAGATAATTTTCATATTCAACTATTTAGTTAAATATAAAACATATCACTTTATTTCTTTTATTCCCATTTACTAAAGAAAAGTTGAATTTTCGATCTTCTATAATACGGCTCTAAAATGAAAATGGACGCATATCCTTATTCATGGATAGCGCCCTATTATGGAATAAAAGTTTGAACAGTATGTTCGAACTGCGACATAATAACTTTTTCTTAAACTATGGATACTTTAAAGCTTATTGTAGATTCTTGACTTAAGGGTACTTGCCACTGAAACGGCTGTTAATTGAACTATAGTTTACAGTTAGCAGGTTTATTTTTATTAATATGAAATAGAACATGTTTTCTTAAAGGACTATCTTTCTTAACATTGGGGTGATTGAAAGTTTTAATAAAATTCATACCAATTTTTATCATTACGTTTTTCGAAGGCTTATTAACATCAGCTGTAAAACTATAAACATCACTAAAACCCAATTTGTTAAATCCATATTGTAAACAGGCTGCTGCACCCTCAGATGCATATCCTTTTCCCCAAGCCTCTTTCTTCAAGCGCCATCCAATTTCAATACACGGTGTAAAATCAGCCTCAAAGGTTGCCCTATGAAATCCTATAAACCCTATAAACTCTTTATTTTCCTTTACTTCCACGGCATATAACCCAAATCCACATTCTTTAAACTCGGACAATATTGATTTATAAAACACCTTTGTTTCTTCGGATGATAAGGTTTTAGGAAAATACTTCATAACCTCTTCATCCTCATTTAGTCGACTAAATGGCTCTAAGTCTATTTCTTCCCAGTCGCGTAATTGCAATCTCGATGTTTCTAAATATATCATTTTACACCTCTGAAAGGAGTATTATTGGACGGCTATCATACTATCCTGCCCTCAAATGTATCTTACCCCAGAAAAAATGGACTGGTTTTTGATATTCTTTTTAAAGAACTTATATTGACCTCATAATTATTTCCATATGTTCTAGGTGATGGGATTTCTTCCTTTGGCCCATAAAATAACAGTTTAAAATCATCATCTTTGTACTGAACTACGAAAAAGTCATCGAATTGGTCGAATGTATTTTTATTGATCGTAATAAAACTATTATCTTGGGCAGTTGTTTTAACACTAATTCTTCTACCGTCTTTTATGACATCATATCCATGTTGATTGGTCACTTTAGCTAGTTCTCCATTTGTGTAAAGAACACAAAAGAATTCACCTAGACGACCTATAAGATGCCTTAATTCAGTTGCCTTGCATCCAAGTACATTCATTTCAAATCGTAACATTTCCAAGTATTCTTCACACAACTTTTTTATTTGTGAGATTCCTATTGAACCCTGTTTAATAGTTTTATCCTTATAGAGAAGAAGTAGCCCATTATCCCACTCACCAACAACAGATTCATACTCAGCCCCTCTAGGTTTGTGAAAGATTAGTCCAGTATAAGGATAATTTTCACCTACATATCTATATGTACTTCTATTGATGTATATAAATAGATGTTTATTAAAAGATATCCCGCTGTTATAACGGTTATAACAATAATCTGAAAGTATTATACTACTTGGATTTGTATTAAATTTTGTTATTAATTTATCTCTTATCTCTATAGATGTTAGAGTTTCACCTTTTTTTTCTTTAAGAACTTCTATAAGTTGGTCATAAATAGTTATCGTAATCCTCTCCTCATGATGATCGATTAACGCCAGATTGTTAAAGTTGTTTTTTAGTCATAGCTACAACCTTGACTTCCTCAACTGTTAAAAATACAATTTTCTCAATCAAACTATTAATCACTTGAAATAATAGGGAAGGAAAACCAAGTGAAACAGCTCCAGCGCAAACTAAAATTACAATTCTTCATAACCTTTATTATACTTCCCTTGATCTTTCACAATCTAGGTTGAGAATGATTAAGTGGTTATTCTTGTTCTTAGATAGCACCTTTAATCACACTGAGGTTAATGTAAAACTATACTTTCATTTATTAAAAGAAGTTCCTATTTTAGAAATTTCATTAACGTTGTCCACGACAATTTTTGGATGAAGATCAGGTACCCTTTTATTTGTAAATCACTTGTTTATACAACACAAATTGCCCTTAACATAAAGAAAGAGCGTAATTCTTGCTGATTCTTGCTTCAGAATTGCGCCCAAATATTAAGGTAGCTTATTATTTTTTTTGAATAAGACCAAATCCAATACCCGTTGGATCTACTAAGTATGCTAGAAAAAATTCATCAAACTCCATCTTTTCTCGAACTACCATTGCACCATTGTCTTTTGCTTTGAAGATAGAATCATCTATTGAATCAACTTCTATTTGAATACGTGTTCCATGAGGAAAATCATTAGGTCCTTTACTTACTCCACCGCTCATTCCAGTTTCCTGAGTGCCTACTTCCGTAGAAACAGCCCAATAATCCCACTGTGGTTCGGAGAAATCCCATCCAAAAACCCTGGAATAAAATTTTGTTGCTTTTTCCGGTTCTTGACTGCTTAATTCAAATCCAACAACTTTTCCCATTTTGAATTCCCCTTTCGAAAAATATAAAATCACTTAACCACAGTAATTCTCTGTTCTCCAATACAACACCTTTTTCTTATTGAATGGAATTGCTATTTTTGGGTAAGCTCGGAAGTTTAATTTAACACGTTGAAATCTTTCAGGCCTCCATAAAATGGCCCTATAACGAAAGTATGCGCTGTTCCTTTTTACAGAAAGTCGCCCGATTACTAAAAATTGAGACACGAAGAGCTGCAAAAATTATTCCTCTGCTACTCTGCTATTGTGCTAAAACTATCTGTTACTTTAAATGTTTGTTTACAAACAAGATTAATTTCACTATCGTACTAATACGCACAAGTTGCTTAAACACGTTTAAGCTTTATAAATGGTCTAGGAGGTAATTTAACACGGATGGTATCACCTGGTTTCACTTCTCCGCTCTGCAATATAACTCCCATTATTCCTGCTTTTCTTATTAGATTTCCGTCTGAATCCTTATCCAAAACAGCCTTTAAAAGACCCTGTTTAAAATTATCAATTTGAGCACATGGATTGCGTAAGCCTGTTACTTTAATACTTGCAGACTCACCTATAAATAATGTCGTGTCAGTAGGTAATTCAAGAAGATTTATTCCAACAGTTGTTATATTTTCACCCATTTGTCCAGGTTTAATAGTAAAACGGTCTGCTAAATCTTTGAATAACTCATTTTGAATTAAATGCACTTGTCTTAGGTTCGGTTGGTTTGGATCTTGTGCCACTCTCGATCGATGTTTAACCGTTGAACCAAAGTGTGCATCGCCTTCGACCCCGAAACCCTTCACTAATTTTATAATTTCTTGAATTTCTTTACTAAACGTATGCTTCTTACTTAAACTAACCGCTATGACTGTTCCTAAAATTGAACTCTCTTTTTCTTCACCAAACATTCAATCCTCACAGCCTTCCTCTTTAAACTCTCTGTTTTTCATATTCAATAAAGATTTAATTATTCCTTTTTCTTCTAACCTATTCTATAGATTAAGTACACTTCTTCACAATCCTTCTTAGCACAAAATTTAAGCTAAAGAATTTCCATCAAGAAAAGTGTGCACAGACTTCATTTTTTTATTTTATCTAGATTGTTCTAGCTTTCTTTTAACAGCCCTCGAGCCCTTGATACACAAGACTTAATTAATCTGTAATTATCTAATTTAACTCAGTTTATTTACTTGAATCCTGCTGGCAGCGTAGAGGGTCAGGGGTTCGAGCCCCCTATTCTCTAGACAACGAAAACCCTTGCGCTGCAAGGGTTTCCGTTGTCTCAAAAGTGAATTTTTATTATATGTGTTAAAAAATTCTTTTCAAAGCAGGGAGCTTCATCTTGTAGAAACCTCTTCAAAATACTCTTCGTGAACAGTACACGAAATTTCTCCTCTATCGTTCCCACTAATAATTTCCCATCAATTTGGACAAAGACCTTCCCATACAACCTGTTGATATTTTGCTAGATCTGTATCTCCTTCTGTGCTTATGAGTAGTACCCGAGAGTTTGAATCCAGTGAAATCTCTTGGCACACTTTCGGGTCGTCTGCTAGTTTTCTTAAGTAGTAAAGGACACCCAATGTTACTGCACCTGACTCTCCCGAGATAACACGCGGATCGCCCTTCATTGGATTCCCGTATACCCGCATTCCTAGGGCAGCAATACTATCATGACAAGATAATGCACCAACAGCATAATGACGCAATAACTCAAAAGCTCTTGTATTCGGTTCCCCACAGGCTAATCCCGCCATAATGGTATTCATTTCTCCAGTGACGATTTCTCTGCTTCCTTCTTTAGTTGAATACGATCGATAATAACAATCAGCTTGATCTGGTTCAACCACGACAATGATTGGAGGATTATCCCGATAATAACGAACCATATATCCAGCAATGGCCGCAGCAAATGAACCCACCCCTGCTTGAAGGAAAATATGCGTTGGTGGTTCTGCATCGTCTTTTTTCAATTGTTCCACAATTTCCGTTGCCATCGAGGCATAGCCCTGCATAATCCAAAGAGGGATTTCCTCATACCCATCCCAAGCAGTATCCTGCACCATTATCCAGCCATTTGTATCAGCTAAATTTGCACATAACCTAACCGTGTCATCATAATTGATTTCTGTAATATCCGCAGTAGCTCCTTCATCGCGGATGGCAGTCAAGCGCTGTATGGACGAACCTTTTGGCAAATAAATGATACATTTATGTCCAAGCTCCCTTGCTGCCCAAGCGACACCTCGTCCATGATTTCCATCTGTAGCTGAAATAAAAGTTAATTCACCTAGCTTTTCTTTGATTTTAGGAGATTGTAATTTTTCGAAGGAAAGATCCTCAATATTCTCACCTAGTTGTTCAGCTAAATATTTCGCAACAGCGTAGATCCCACCCATTACTTTGAACGCATTAAGACCAAATCGTTGGGATTCATCCTTTACCCTTATATCAGCAATGTTTAAGTGCTTAGCTAATTGCTTTAATTGATACAAAGGAGTTTCATTGTAGGATTTATGTGTTTTTTGAAATTCAAGAACTCCATTTATATCTTTTTCTGCAAATGCCGATAATTCCTCTTCGTTATATTCAGGTGAATAAAAGTTGTTTTTCGCAAACCTCATTACGGAATTTACTGTTTTCTGCATTTTAAGAACCTCCTATTATTGTATTGCGATGACCTCTATCTCAATTAGTCATTACCTGCAAGATTGCTAACTACGTCAAGTAATACATTAGCTCCAGCTACTAAGTCTGTATCTTTTGTATATTCCTTAGGATTATGACTAATCCCATCGATACTTGGAACGAAGATCATCGCTGTTGGGCAAACACGAGCCATCATTTGAGCATCATGTCCCGCGCCAGATGTCATTCGTTTTGATTGGAGTCCGCACCCGCTAGCAGCTTGCTCTACCAGTTTAACGATTGTTTCGTCAAAAGAAACTGGCTGAAAACGTACTAGTTGTTCAGAAGTAATGGTTACTTCATCAGAAGAAGCTAGTTCTTTAAGATAGTTTGCTAGTGCTTGCTCCTCATCTTGCAATCTCTGTTCGTTTGGATCACGCAAATCAACAGTGAATGTTGCAAAAGATGGAATGACATTAACAGCATTTGGCTTAAATTCAATCGTTCCAACAGTTGCAACAGTTTGTCCATTAGAATTGTTCGCACGATCACGTAAATATGTGATCACCCGTGCAGCCGCAAGTCCCGCATCACGTCGCATATTAGTTGGTGTAGTACCAGCGTGATTGGCAACACCTTCAATCATAATACGCTGCCATGAAATACCTTGAAGATTCTCAACAGCACCAATTGGAATCCCCATTTTCTCAAGAATTGGACCTTGTTCGATATGAAGTTCAATATAAGCGTGTGGCTTAATAAACCCAGGGTCCTTCTTGCCAGCATATCCAATACGTTCAAGCTCTTCGCCCAAAAGTGTTCCATCCGTTCCCACCGTTGCAAGTGCCTCATCAACAGGGAGTCCACCAGCAAATACAAGGGAGCCCATCATATCAGGGGTATATCGTACACCCTCTTCGTTCGTAAATGCTGCAACTGCAATTGGACGAGTAGGAATAAAACCTGTCTCCTGCAAAGTGTTTATGATTTCAAGCCCAGAAAGGACTCCATAGCATCCATCAAAAATACCAGCGTTAATGACTGTGTCAATGTGAGAACCGATCATAATTGGTGCTTCATTTTTGTTTTCGGGACTATACCAAATGCCAAAGATATTACCGATTCTATCGATCATAACCTCCAATCCAGATTCCTTCATCCAAGTAACAAATAGGTCCCGGCCTGCTTTGTCTGCATCTGATGCGGCTAATCTAGAAAGTTTGTTGTCATTGTCCCGACCAATTCGGCCAAGTTCTTGAAGTCGGTTGAGTAGGCGGTCCGATTTGATTGATAGATTTAAACTAGTAAATGTCATGTTCAGCTCCCCTTTTAAAATGAAAATAAAACAGATGTGAAGAAATTATAATTTTGATGATTAATTTTCTTAAATGCAACAATTGTGTTAATATTAAGTTAATATTCGTTAGAATAATACTATTATTGAATAGAAAAATATTATAAATATATTGAGGTTTTAGTTATGCAAATGAAAAACTTCATGATAGATGAAAGCTTAAAAGAGCTTACCAAACATCATACAGTCGTTATGCCGATAGCATGTTATGAGACTACCATAAAACAAAATATACATGGCTATATTCCACTTCATTGGCATGACGAAATTCAATTTGTGTTAATCGTAAAAGGGGAAGCCATTTTTCAAGTTAATGAAGATCAGATAGTTGTTCGAGAAGGCGATGGACTGTTTATAAATAGTGGATGCTTACACAAGGCACAAGAAAAAGATCAGTCGGGTTGTATTTATATTTGCTTAAATATTTCACCTCACTTTGTTTTAGCGCAAGAACTATATACTCCTTATGTAAAGCCCTATATTCAAGCTACGAATTTCCCTTACTTATATGTAGATGCAAATCAGCTTTGGGGGAAAAACATTTTAAATGCAATTATGGAAATACATCAATATATTGAGCAAAAACCAGCGTACTATGAAATTGATATATCGATGCAGCTAACATTCATTTGGAAAAATTTAATCGTGAATGGTATTCAACTAGAATATGTTCAGACAGAAATAGTAAAGGGCCATAGAATGAAACAAATGTTAAGTTATATACATCAACATTATCCAGAAAAAATAATGCTGGAGGATATTGCAAAGGCTGGTCAACTAAGCCGTTCTGAATGCTGTCGATATTTCAAGCGGTATTTAAATTGTACACCTTTAAATTATGTAAAAGATTATCGAATCCAAAAAAGCTTATATTTACTGCAGCAAGGTGATCTTAATGTTACCGAAGTTGCTTATCAAGTTGGTTTTAATAGTACAAGCTATTTTATTGATTTATTCAGAAATTCCATGAACATGACTCCATATGCATACAAAAAATTAAGATAAATAATCCATAGTGTGGGCATGTTAGAAAAGAACAGTATTTAGATTTGGGTGGAAAAACTCTGCAAAAAGTCTTGCACAATTATGCACTTTTTTCTTGCAAAATACATGTGGGCACTATTTTAGCACGGCCGATTTGAAGAAAAAGGGGAAATTTGCTATTAACTTGGATACCACCTACATACATTTGATAACAATTATTAAGTAAAAAGGCAGTTGAAAGTTCGTTAGATTGAACTTTCAACTGCCTTTATTAAAAATTGGACTTTTTCAGTGGCCTCAGTTGTACATGGGGTGTTTTTTCTAAACTGATCGGTTCACAATCATTTTTTAATGACAAAATCCAGTAAATACTCATAATCGACAGGGATTTTATGGACTAAATCAAAAGAATGATTGTCTAGAACTAGTAAGTTACCATGTTTTTCACCATCTGTTTCAAGTAAGTAAATTTCTTGTTTGTTTATGTCTTGATATAATAGCCTATACGAGTTTTCTTTTTTTATATAATCTTTATCTAGAACAGTGAATGTTGGTTTCTCTTTAAATGACAACAAACCTAACGTGGTTCCTGAGCTCTCATTATATACGCTGTGCAAAGCAGCCTCTTCATTTAGTAAAAGTGTACCGCCG
Organism: Bacillus sp. JJ1773; assembly: GCF_036962035.1. Lineage (NCBI taxonomy): Bacteria > Bacillati > Bacillota > Bacilli > Caryophanales > Bacillaceae > Bacillus > Bacillus sp. JJ1773. The sequence continues at coordinate 28,974 of NZ_JBALNX010000029.1, read as the reverse complement.
CCTTCAATCTTATAATAGAAACTTTGAGGTGGTAATTCTTTAAAGGGTTCGTATGTTTTATAATCGCCGTCTTTATTTATTATAAAGAGCTTTCCATAATTGCCAATTATATAAGCTTGGTTCTCTTTTGCATATAAGGGATAAAATTCTGTCGATTGTTTATTGAAGTTTGTATATTCAACGGACTCATTTTGGCTATCAATGATCCCTATAAAAGCTTGATCGGCAATTCCTTCATCATTCACCTGTCCATTTCCTGCATAGATGATTTTTTCTCCAAGCTGTAATAGCGGAGACCAGTTTGGCGGATAACCATATTCAGTTTCATAACTTTTTTCTCTAGAAAAGTTAGAAATAGACATGTTAAATTGGTTATCTTCATTTGTATTTTGATCCCCTGTTCTATGCGAGACATTGGTTTGGAATAAAACATCCTGACCAAAATGTTTAATATGATCAACACCTACATCATAGTTAAAATAGGTTAAATTAACCTTTTTAAATTTGCGTTGATCTATATCATAAGTATAAAACCAATTATCGATGGCAGCCGCACCGAAAAAAGAAACATACAGCTGGTTGATTTCATTTGGCTTTTGATGAATTTCCATTCGGAAAAATTGGTTATCTCTAATTTCATACTCCTTTAGCACTTCTCCCGTTATGGATACTTCCTTAACTAGTGTAAATGATTGAGAGGTTCTTGGATCGGCTGGATAGAATAATAAATAACGATCTTCTTCTGGACCTTCTATCTTAGGACTAAAATTTTCAATTCCTTTAACAACTATGCGGTTACTATTATCTGATGATTTATTCCAAGTATAAATAGTAATCATGAATCCAATCAATATTGTTATGATAGCAACAAAAAGTAATTTTCGTTTCATAATTCCTCCAGATACCCTTATTCTTTAATATTATTAGAATAATTTAGAATCTTTTGTTTTTTCTTATCCTTAAACGACCACCTGCTAAAGCAGGTGGCTTTTTTACTGATAATTACTTCTGTTACTCAAGTATGGAGGTCGAATGGGAAGGCTAAAAGCGTTACAGTCTTAAAGATGGTGGAGTTGGACCCTGGATTTGTAAATTAAATTTTACCAGGTAATGACCTGCCCCAATCCTTTATTAAACGCGTATTTGCATCAATTCTAATATCAAATGGAATGACAAGTAAAAATCCACTCCAATGTAAACCTCTAGCACCTCGCAGATCATATCCTGCATCATACCACTGTCTCATCGTTAGCTTAGAGCAATACCAATAATTGTTATTCCAAAGAGCCGTTTTAAGTGAATATGGTTCACCTCTTTGGTTTAAACCAAATGTAACTGCCTTTTTTCTTTCTGCTACGTTAGCGTTTGTTCCAAATAGAGTAGTTACTTTATATTGCTTAATGCCAGAAGCGCCTTTCCATAGCTTATCTCTATTCCAATGAAAAACTTTATTTCCGGATTTTGATGTTCTGGATGCTTCAATTACATAATAATCAGTGGTTGACAGCACAGCTGTATGACCTGTAAAAGAAGGCTCGCCAGCAGCATTATCGCTACCTATTCCGTAATACAAAATATCACCATAACGCCAGTAAGTAGTAGCAGAAAGAGAGTTAAACTCGTCCGTACCTTCCATTGAAATAGAGTCGCTCCCCTCTCCTTCACCCTGAACTCTATTTGCTTCTAAGTCCAATTCATCTAACTTTTCAACCAGTTCCTCAAATTCGTATGTTTGCACAGACTCATCAAGAGAATTAAAGTATTCTTCTATTTCAACATGTATATTGTTTACTTGATCTAAAAAAGTCTCTTTTTGTTTTTCAATCTCAGCTTGAGTACACTTTTCATAACATTGTACTTTATCCGGACTTGATAAAAGTAAACTATCTATCTCCTGAATCTTAGATTCAATTACACTTAATACCTCTTTATTTACTTCATTACTTTGTGCATTTCCTTCTAGCGGACTTATAAAAAGAATACCACTTAATAATATGGCTAATATTGGCTTAAGTTTCATCTCTCTTTCCTCCTAACTTTGTAAACTCATTTTCTACTATTTACAATCATCTGTATAAAACAGAAATTATTAATAAGATTACATCCTCTCCTTTGTATTATTAAAAGCAATATGAACAAAATACCTTTTTCCTTATATTTACAAATTACACTAACAAATCAAATTATATTTTATAAACAATCTTAGGGTAAATAGGGTTTAATTACCGTTTTTTAGGGTGTCGAATGAATCATGTGTACATTAAGGACAGCCCCTTTTTCTAGGACGAAAGATAAAAGGTAGCTGTGAATATATATGAAAAAGGATAGAACACCTAATTTCGCCCCACCTTATCAAGCAAGCAGTATCATCCTCTATAAAAAAGGTAGCTCGAGTCATTCAATATGCGGCGGTGATTGCAGCACCCCCACCTGCAATCACCGCTGCACCGTGGCCTCCCTCCCAAAGTGCAGTCTGGAGATCACTTCCAAATCACTAGCAGCCCATTCGGAAACCATATCGATCATCATTGAATGAATTTTTAAATAGCAAAAGCAAGGAAAAGAATCACTGTGCTCCTCCCGCACTGTGATTCTTTTTTATTCATTGTACTTTCATAGAGTTATTGCATTATCAAAGGGATTAAGCCCTTTGTAACAATCTGTTTTCTAAAGTGTGATTAAAGGTATATATGAGGACAGGACTATATTACTGAATGTTCAGTAATGTTTGAAAATGGAAAAATACGGTTATATAATGATCTAAACTACAAGAATCACTTGCTTATAAATCATAGGGATTAAGGAGGGATTTACCCTAAATAGTACGGATCTAGCAAAAAAGATTATAACGAGATTTATAGTTTACTAACTTATAAGGAGGTTCTCTAATGAAAAAAATGTTTGTTTTTCTCGCGGCTGTTTTATTAATATTTTCCGGTTCACTTACATATCAACAAAATGAAGTATCCGCAAACGGTTCAAACGCATTAGATATCCATTTTAACTCGATAGTCGTGGATAGCCATAATGATACGATGATGAAGGTTGTTGATCCAAATACATGGCTGCCAACGACCGATATTAAAAATAATACTCCATTCCATATTGATATACCAAAACTTCATGAGGGAGGGCTAAAAGTTCCGTTCTTTGCTGCTTATACATCAGGCTACTACGGAAATAATGAGCGCAGCATAAGCAGAACCTTAGCTTTAATTAATGCCCTTTATTGGACTGAAGAAAGAAATTCAGATATTTTCAGTATCACCCCTTCTCTAAAGGAAATTGAGAAAGCTGTTCACAATGGAAAAATCGCTGCTGTACCAACTATTGAAGGAGCATATTCCTTAGAAGAACATAATGCGATTGGCTTACTCCATCAATATTACGACCTTGGGGTAAGAGCAGTTGGATTCACCTGGAACTATTCAAATGCCTTAGGAGAAGGAGCAAACAGAGTATATGGGGATCCGAATAGAACCCCTTCTCAAGGCGGGTTGACAGAACTGGGTAAAAAAGTTGCAGAAGAAATGAATAGACTCGGAATGATTATTGACGTCTCACATATGTCTGAAAATACCTTTTGGGATGTTATTAAGGTTTCTAAAGCTCCGATTATTGCGAGTCACTCTGCCGTCCATTCATTAAGAAATCATCAGCGAAATTTAACTGATGACCAGCTTAAGGCATTAGCTAAAAATGGAGGGGTAGTAGGCATTGTTTTTTATCCAGAATTTTTGACGTATGAGTATCCTGCAAAACCAAACCATATAAAGGACTATGCAGATCATATTGATTATGCTGTTAAATTGATTGGCATCGATCATGTAGCACTTGGCTCTGATTTTGATGGGGGGCCACTGCCATCCGATATAAAAGATTCTTCGGAATTGTATAAGGTAACAGAGGAATTAGTGAAAAGAGGTTACACTAAACAAGATCTTGAGAAATTATTAGGGCAGAATACACTACGTGTGTTAAAAGAAGTAGAAAAGGCAGCTGCACATACCCCTGACAATGTTGGCCAAAAGATTTCTGTTATCCCAGCATTCAAAATGGGTGAAGTGATTCAAAGCAATACACCTCTTTTGAATGCTACTATCGTACGCGATAAAGGATCTAAATTAGATGAGGCCAGTATCCGTGTAATCGTTGATGGCATTGAATCTAAGCCAAATTTTGATAAAGAAAATTCAACCCTCTTCTTCCAGGTGAAAGAACCATTAAAAGAAAAATTCCATGTAGTTACGTTCGAAGTTGCAAATAATGCAGGTAAAATTACCAGAGAAACCAGAATTTTCTACGTTGATCAATAAAGCTTCAGGGTTTATTTAAAGAAAAGGTTGGAGAACACGTGCAGATGCATTGTGTTCTTCTTTTTTGATTGAATCAGGTATCAATCCCTCATACTGATAGGCGTAAAATAATCCCTTGGTTTGTTTCTAAGGCAAACACCACATATTCCGTTATGGAGCCACGCCTGGATAAAATTGTTTTTTGCTATCATTGCTTGCCTTTTACATTATGGGTTTGAAATCGAATCTGTCGTTCAAGGAATATTAGTAACTGGGGCTACAGTGGTCTCTAGAGATTTAATACACAATACCATTTACGGAATTCACGCACAGAAAAGCGGCATGAAGTGGGATCCTAATAAAGGAGCATTTATTCCAAAAGAAGAGAAAAAGGAGAATAATAGTAAAAAAACTACGGGTTAACCCTTAAATCAAAGTAAATTTACTTAAAGATTATTAGGACAATGTATATTCATCCTTCTTATTAATAAATTTTAAAGACAAAGTTTATTAAAGGGGGAATGGATATGACCATGCCTGAACACTCACCAGAACATTACACTCAAATTAATCCAGTGATGTTCGTTACACGCTCATTAGATGAAATTCGTTTTTGGTCGAGGATCATGAAGGAGCATTCACTATTTCTCAGATTAGGTTTCAGATGTGAGGATACACAATTAATTGCGGAGGCAAATCAGTTTTATCATATTTTTGAACAGATCGAACAGCAATCTCATTCTTTTACAAATCAAACGACTCCTGATCAAATAAGAAGGTTTAATACCCAAGTCATGCAGGCTGCAACGAATATTTTTGCCTTTAAGCGGAAGGTGTTAGGATTAGTACTTTCTTGCAAATTACCAGGGGCAAATAATTTTCCCCTTTTAATTGATCACACAAGCAGGGAAGCCAATTATTTTCGAAAACGATTAATTGAATTAAATGAAGGGAAATTGAAAGCACTGCCTGATGCAATCATTAAGGAAAATGTTTTCTTCTTGAGGATCATGGCTGATCATGCCCAATTCATCGGACATCTTCTCGATCCGTCAGAAAGAAAGCTAGTAGATTTGGCCCGAAATTTCAGCAATGATTTTGATCAATTAGTTTTTCAAGCAAGAGATTTAGAATCTATGAAGCCGCAGTCTCAGACTGTTCCTCTTCTAGATCAATTCCTTGACCAGAATCGTGTGTCTGTTGCTTCACTGAAGGACTTTAAGAAAACGGCAAGAGATTTAATTGAGGAATGTAAAATAAAAAGTATTATCCACCCATTATTAGCAGATCATGTCTTCCGCGAAGCCGAAAGATTCCTAGAAATTATCGATATGTTTGAGGCACATCTCACAGGAGAAAAGCCACGAACTATTTAATAAATGATATGAGGGGCAATCTTCATAGAAAAAGTCTAACGGACTCAGCTTTCTATTTGCTAATCCGTTAGACTATTTTTATCATTTAATGATTTTTGAGTTGGTCCTGTAACAGAGTTTGGTTCAACATGGACATGTACCGTATAGACACCATGTTCCTGTATGAGTACGTTCTCGACAATGGTTGAAATATCATGAGCTTCCTGTAGATGTAATTTTGAATTAACGAGGATTACGATATCGACAACCGTATTATTCCCGTAATTTCTAGCTCTAATTTCTTTTATTCCTTTTACCCCAAAGGTATTTAGAATTGTTGTTTTATAGTCCTCTAATAATTTTTCATCAAAGCCGTCTGTCAAATGATGTGAGGCTTCTCGGAAAATCTCCCAGGCTGTTTTACAAATAAGAATACCCACTATTATGGCTGCAAGTGGGTCAAGCCATGGTATATGAAATTGGGACCCGATTATCCCAACTGCCGCTCCGATACTTACCCAGGCATCGGATATATTATCCTTAGCAGCAGCCATAACAGATTGACTATTAATTTTATTTGCAAGCTTTAGATTATATCGATAAACACCAAACATTACCACAGCGCAAAAAATCCCTGTCCACGCTGCAATTAAATCTGGGGCTTCCTTTTCCATGTCAAAGAAAGAGTGAGCAGCCCCATACAGCACTTGAATCCCAACTGACACCATAATAAAGGAAGCTACTAATGTAGCCACACCTTCCGCCTTCCAATGCCCATATGGGTGGTCATCGTCAGGAGGCTTTCGGGAAAGCTTCAATCCAATGAGGACAGCCGTTGAAGCAACAATATCCGTCACATTATTTAATCCATCTGCTTTTAGAGCTTCAGAGTTGGTCGCAGCTGCAATAATCAGCTTTAGCAAAGATAAAATAATATAAGCAGTGATACTAACTATAACTCCACGTTCACCCATCTTTAGTTGTTCGTATCTTAGTTTCTCCATGGCTACTCCCCTTCTCTTATCCCTCCCATATCTTATCAACTGTTCTGTATGTGGGTCTAGAGCAACGTTTTTTCATCATTATATAAAAATAACAAGTGGGCAAAAAAGTTGAACAAGGGAAACTCAAAATGAACAGCTTGATATTGAGCTAAATGAACAAAAAAACTAATCGAATGAGTTCGATTAGCATTTTATCCTTTATAGATTATTTAAGAATTCTTTCACTTGTTCTGGTGTTTTTGCATTGGCACTATGCAAATGAGCAAGCTTTTCACCATTTTTAAAAACTAATAAAGATGGAATTCCCATTACTGATTGTTCCTCAGAAATTTCCGGGAATTCATCTCGATCAATGGTAAACCATTTCTTATCGGGATTCTCCTCTATGATATCGTTAATAAACATATCTAATCGTTTGCAATCAGGGCACCAAGTAGTTGTAAAAATGCCCACAGAAAGCTCATCCTTTGTTATTTGCTCACGATATTCTTGCTGCGATTTTACTTGTTTCATTTTTTTCCCTCCTACATTTCCCATTAAAGTCAAAAAGGGAAGGGATTGATTATAATCCCCTCCCATTTATATGATTCTTATCGAATCGTTTTTAATGCACCGCTCCAAGCGTTTACTTGGTCAAGCATATCATTAACATTATTAAGGTGTAATTCAGCTGGTTTGAATTCAGACATATTTTCAAAATCAGTAAATAATGACAATGTTGGATGTGTGCGAACATCAGCAATCAATAATTCTCCCATGATGCCGCGTAAATGTTCTGCTGCACGAGCTCCACCAGTTGAACCGTAGCTTACGATACCTGCTGCTTTATTGTTCCATGCTTCACGTGCAAAATCAAGTGCATTTTTTAATGCTCCAGTAATACTGTGATTGTATTCTTGAACGATGAATACAAATCCATCTAAGTTAGCAAGCTTTTCATTCCATGCTGCGATTCCAGGTTCTGTACCATCTGTTGTTCCTAAAAATGGCAGATTGAAGTCTGCAATATCTACGATTTCATAATTTGCATCCCCGCGTTTGTCTGCAATTCCTTTTACCCATTCTCCAACTTGCGGGCTTACACGTCCTTGACGTGTGCTTCCTAAAATAATTCCGATGTTTAATTTAGTCATTGTTTCTTCCTCCTTCTGATCTGTTCCACCAAATAGTCTGTTTAAAAAACCCATTTTCCTGCACCACCTATATTATTATGTCGTTTTTAAAAAAGTTTATTAAAGCATCAACCCCTTTAAATTGGCATTGTGCTCTGCCTTTTTGTACCTTATTTTCCGCTTTCAGTTTATTGTGAGGTTCTCGCTTTATTATTACCGTGATCCACTAAAAAAATTATTGCAATTGCCGTATTTATACTAGTTTTTCAAGAATAATTACGACTTATTCATCTACCCTTCGAGAATCTCAACCTTGAGATATTCAGGCGAAAAATAATTCTATCTTATAAATTGAATTTTGATCAAGTATTAATATTCGCGAGATAACCCTTAATTCATATATCTTTAAATCATTTATCTTGAATACGAGATAATAATAATATATTCATTTTTGATTGTCAACAGATTAATAATATTTTTTGCGAATTAATTCATTAAACTTCATACGGTTGGTAACCTATTTACTATCTTTATGATTAGTTATTTGGACAATCACCTTGATTTTATATATAAGTTACTTTATGTAAGTAATTATATTTTTGTATGTAAATTGTGTCAAGTAATTTGATTATCTGCTGTCTTGAATTATATTGCATTTATAGGAGTGATAGCGGATAAACTAAAAAAAGCCGAATGTAACTGATGGCTACAAACAGCTTTTTTCGAATTCAAATTTACGAACGTCTATTAAGCTAATAAAAATCCTTGCTTCAATGGATCTCTCGGATCTACGACAAATTGATGGAACCCGGTAATGTACGCCTGCCCGGATACTTTAGAAACAACGGCGTCATAATCCGCAACTTTAGTGAGCGATAATATTTCGCCAATAAATTGGCCATCCGTAATGCACTCATGGACAAAGCTTTCTCCCTCTTTTAGACGGCCTTGCTCTACGAGTGTTGCAGCTCTGGCAGAGGTTCCACTTCCACATGGTGAACGGTCAACTTGTTCATCAGCAAAAATGGTCACATTCCGAAGGTCTGCCCCTTCTATTTTTGGCTCGTCTGAAAAAATAACTCCATAGATTCCCTTTAATCCAGGCTCAAGCGGATGTTTCACTTCCATTTGGCTCTCGATGTAATGTTTGATTTTCCCGCCCCATGTTTGGAGAGCCGCTACATCTTTAAAGTTTACGTTCAAATCCATTTCTTTACTATCAACAACAGCGTAAAAAGCGCCTCCATAAGCAATATCAACATTAAATTCATAGCCGTCAATTTTCACTGGAACATCCTTCTTATAAACAAATGAAGGGACATTTTCAAATGAAACGGATTCTACTTGATTTCCATTATATTTTGCATAAGCGACTACTTCGCCTGCTGGGCTATCAATAATAAATTTTTCTTTTCCGCCTGATAGATCAAACATGCCTGTCTCAATGCCGAGCGTCATCACAGCGATAATCCCATGACCGCACATCGTACTCCATCCTTCATTATGCATAAACAGCACCCCGAAATCAGCATGCGGACTTGCTGGAGGAGTAATGATGCATCCATACATTCCATGATGGCCACGTGGTTCGTACATTAATACTTCTCGTAAGTGATCTAAATGCTCCATGCAATAGGCACGTCTTTCTAACTGGGTATCACCTTTTATTTCTGGAAATCCGCCAGTAATAACACGTAACGGTTCTCCTGCAACATGCAAATCAACGGTTGTAAACATTTTGCTGAAGTTCATGGAATTACCTCCAATATAAATAGTGTATTAGATCGAGTATTATTCGAACTTAAATCATATAAAATCTTTTTCAGATTCTTAGTCCGCGCCATAAGAATGGACATGGACTAAGAATAACAAAATTATTTTCCTTCAATATAGGTCCACTTATAAGAAGCAAATACTCCGAATGGGTGAGCTACATATCCTTTAACGTATGGCTTTTTCAACTGAGCAAGACCAGATTGGTACATCGGAGAAATGGCTGCATCCTCTTCGATTAGGATTCTTTCAGCTTCCTGCATATTCTCCCATCTTTTTTGAACATCAGTTGGATTTGTTTTTGCTTCTGTTATGAGACTATCGAATTTCTCGTTCCCGTAATTTGACCAGTTATATGGGCCATCAGATAGATAAAGATCCATAAACGTAATTGGGTCTTGGAAATCCGGACCCCAGCCAGAATAAGTAAGATCATATTGCAGGCTTGATTCTAAGGCTAGCTTTTGCTTATTAGGCTGCTGATTGATTTTAATAGTTAAGCCAGGCAAATTGGTCTCTAACTGATTTTTGAAATATTCGCTGACGCGTTTTCTTTCCTCGCTGTCGTAGCTTAGAAATTCTAACTCGATGCTATTAACACCTAGCTCTTCTAACCCTTTTTCCCAATATTCCTTTGCTTTCTCGATTCCTTCATTATTAAAGCCAGCGTATTTTGTACGGAAGTCGTTCCCGCTTTCATCAAATGCAAATTCTTTAGGAACTAAATAATAAGCGGGCACAGAGCCGTTATTTAACAGGCTTTCTGCAGCAGCTTTCTTATCCCACCCCATATCAATGGCCTTACGGATATTTACATTAGCCAAGTATTTATTCTGTTGATTCATGCGGATAAAGAATACTTCTGGCTTTAGCAATGTATGGAATTCTGGTGTATTTGCATATTGGCCAATAAATTCAGACGCGATCTCAGTTAAATCAAGTTTTCCTGTGTCATACAGATTAACCCTTGTTGCTGCTTCTTTAACAACTTTGACATTGATGGTTTCTAGCTTAACTGTCGCAGCATCCCAATAGTTTGAATTTTTCTTATACGTCCAGCCAACCTCATGCTCCCAAGAATCTAATACGAAAGGACCGTTATAAATAAGGTTCGCTGCTTCTAGGGCATATTGATCCCCTTGAGATTCCACAAATTCATTATTTTGCGGGAAAAATACTGGATAAGTAACTAAGCTTAAAAAGTAAGGTACTGGATGATCTAGTTCAATTTGCAATGTTTGGTCATCTATTACTTTAACGCCTAATTCATCTACCTTTCCAAATAAGCTATTTTCGGAATCCTGGATTGCTGTAGCATTTTTAATATCATTGAAAAGGTAAGAATAGGTTGATAGAGTGTCAGGATTGATTGCCTTCTTCCATGCAAATTCGAAATCCTTTGCCGTTACAGATGTTCCATTGCTCCATTTTGCATCTGAACGGATTTTGAATGTATAAACTTTTCCATCCTCACTTAGCTCATAGCTTTCTGCCATACCTGGTACAGGTGCATGAGATTCGTCAAGTCTGTAAAGTCCTTCAAAAATATTATTCATGGTTCTGCTTGATAGTGCATCGAATAGTCCTAGAGTATCAAGGGTTGGCAGTTCTCCGCCTTCAACGAGGTTGAGGACTTGCTCACTTACTGCTTGAACTTCTTCCTTGCTGCTATCTCCTTCTGAAGTTGTAGTTGTTTGCTTACTTTCTCCTCCATAACAACCTGTTAAAAAGGAACTTAATAGAAGCATGAAAGCAAGGATGATAGTACTTTTGATTTTCATTGGAATTGCCCCTTTTTTATATGTTTTTTGCATTGCTGCTATAAAATAATTAATTCTTTTGGAGATTTCGTGATAATTTCAATTCCGGCCTGGGTGATAAGAATATCATCTTCAATACGGACTCCTCCAAGTTCTGGAATATAAATACCCGGTTCAACCGTGAGGACCATATTAGGCTCAATCACAATCTCACACTTTGTATTTTTGAACGGCTCTTCATGAATATCTAATCCAATACCATGACCTGAGCCGTGGCCATATTGCTTGCCATAGCCTTTTTCGGTAATAAAATCTCTTGATAAAGCATCTGCTGCTTTTCCAGTCATCCCTGGCTTTATGCCGGCTAAGGCTGTTGAAAGCGACTCTAGTACAATATGATAAATTTCTTTTAATTCTTCCTTCGGTTCGCCAACCGCAATCGTTCTCGTGATATCAGAACGATAGCCCTTATAGTAAGCACCAAAGTCTAGTGTTACCATATCGCCTTTTTCAATCATTTTTGAACTTGCCACACCGTGAGGAAAAGCACCACGGTACCCTGACGCAACTATCGTATCAAAAGCGGAGGAAGTTGCCCCAAGTTTTCTCATATATGCCTCTAATTCATTGGAAACTTCTATTTCCTTGATTCCTGGTTTAATAAACTCGAGAATATGTGTAAATGCAGCATCCGCTATTTCTGCTGCTTCTCTAATAATGCTTATTTCCTCTTCATCCTTAATCATCCGAAGCTTTTCAATCGCTCCTGTTAGTGGAACCATTTCTGCTTTTAATTGGGCTTGATACTCGGAATAAGAATAAAAGCTCATGTGAGTTTGTTCGAATCCAAGCTTCGAAATATTTAATCGCTCTGTTTGTCGAACAACTTCAGAGAGCAATTCTGCTTTTGTGCTTACTTGAACGATGGAAAAATCTTTGGCCTGCTCGTTTGCTTGTCTTACATAGCGAAAATCTACTAATAGCAATGCTTCTTCCTTCGTAATCAATACTAACCCGGCCGTTCCAGTAAAACCTGTTAGATATCTGCGGTTTTGATCATTCGTAATCAGCAATGCATCAATTCCAAAGCCATCGAACAATTCTCTCAATTTTTCTAGTCGTTTCATTTGTATTTCCTCCCGTTGAAATTTATTATTTCATCATAAATACGCAGCAAAAAGTGAAAATAAAAATAAGGCAGTACCAGAAATAAGAATTGGATGAACCGATAAACCACTTAAACTATTCTTAGGAGTGTTTTGTAACTCTCCAGTTTGCTCTGAGATATAATTCTCAAGCTTAGATGTTCGTCTATAAAAACGCCGAAAGCTATAAATGATTCCATCAAACATCCCGCCCTTAAGTACTATTAAAATTCCACCTAACATAAGCAGTGTGATAGAGATAAAAAACAGAAAGTTGATAAAGTCAATCCATTTATCCCCATTTGCAAAAGAGGTTGCAATGAATGAAATACACAGTGATATCAAAATGATGTAAATTGATTTTTTCATTGCTTTCCCCCTGACACTTCCTTTTTTCGCTTAGACGACATCAGTGTTTTGATTCTTGTATTCCTCATATTCCTGTTCTGTACATGCCAGCCAATGACCTGACTTTACTTCTCTAAGTATTGGCTCCTCTCCTTCACCATTCCAAGCAAAGCTAGAATCAAATTTAATTCTCGTACGTGTTTTCTCTGTTGCAGGATCAGGTAAAGGGATGGCTGATAGAAGTGATTTCGTGTATGGATGTAATGGATTATCGTATAGCTCATCACTTTCCGCTAATTCTACTAGTCTTCCTTTATACATAACTCCAATTCGGTCGCTAATATATTTCACCATAGAAAGATCATGGGCAATAAATAGATAAGTCAGCCCTTTGTCTTTCTGCAGCTTTTTCATTAAATTCACGACTTGAGCCTGAATGGAAACATCAAGGGCAGAAATAGGCTCATCGGCAATAATAAATTCTGGCTCTACTGCTAGCGCCCTTGCTATCCCAATTCTTTGCCGCTGTCCTCCGCTGAATTCATGCGGATACCGGTTCGCATGCTCCCGGTTTAGACCAACCGTTTCTAGTAATTCATAAACTTTTTCCATCCTTGTTTTTTTACTAGAAGAAAGGCCATGAATATCTAGACCTTCTGCAATAATATCCGCAACTGTCTGTCTTGGATTCAATGATGAATATGGGTCTTGGAAGATCATTTGAATTTTTCGATTTAATTTCTGTGCCTCACTAAAGGACTTTTTCTTATTAATATTTTCATTGTTGTATAGAATTTTTCCGTCAGATGCTTCATATAGTCCAATAATTGTGCGGCCTGTTGTAGATTTTCCACAGCCAGATTCTCCTACAAGTCCGAATGTTTCTCCTTTAAAAATATCAAAACTAATCCCATCCACTGCTTTAACTACATTGGAACCTGATGAAAAATATTGCTTTAAGTTTTGGATTTCAAGAAGTTTTTCCTTTTTTTCTTTCTGCTTAGCTAATCGTTCCTTTTGTTTTTCTTTCGGATCTTCTTCTCTATGCTTTTTAAGAACTTCAGGCGGCATGATCTTTGGCGATTTTTCATGAAGAAGCCATGTGGCTGCATAATGTGTATCCGATACCTTAAACATTGGAGGCTCAAACTGAAAATCAATATTCATCGCATATTTATTCCGATTAGCAAATGCATCGCCAACAGGCAGATGAATAAGATTCGGTGGTGTACCAGGAATGGTCGTAAGCTCCTCTGCTCTTTCATTCAAATTCGGCATAGCTCCTAAGAGACCCCATGTATAAGGATGCTGAGGACTATAAAAAATCTCCTCCACTGTTCCGATTTCAATGATTTTTCCAGCATACATAACTGCCACACGGTCGGCAATATTGGCAACAACCCCTAAATCATGGGTAATAAAAATTATGGACATATTTAATTTTTTCTGTAAATCCTTTAATAGCTCAAGAATCTGCGCCTGAATGGTAACATCAAGAGCTGTTGTCGGTTCATCCGCAATTAATATTTTTGGATTGCAGGAAATAGCCATTGCAATGACAACCCTTTGTCTCATTCCGCCAGAGAATTGATGCGGGTATGATGCCAATCGTTTTTCCGGCTGTGGGATTCCGACCATACTTAACAGTTCAATCGCTTTTTCCTTCGCATCTTTCTTAGAAAGCTTTTGGTGCTTCACAATACTCTCCATAATTTGCTTCCCAACTGTCATTGTCGGGTTAAGGGATGTCATCGGATCTTGGAAAATCATTGCTATTTCTGAACCACGAATATTCTGCATTTTCTTTTCTGAAAATTCAACTAAGTCATTTCCTTCAAAAATAATTTCTCCTCCTGAAATTCTTCCTGGCGGATTCGGAATTAACTTCATTAGGCTTTTTGAGGTAACTGATTTTCCAGAGCCTGACTCCCCAACAATAGCGAGCGTCTCTCCCTTATTAAGATGAAAGGAAACCCCGCGCACAGCCTTTACTTCCCCAGCATACGTATCAAAGGATACTTGTAAGTTTTTAACATCGAGTATTTTTTCCACGTTCACATCCTCCTATTTGCGCATTTTAGGGTCTAAGGCATCTCGAAGACCATCCCCGATCAAATTGAAGCTAATCATGATCATGCTGATAATAATGGAAGAAAAAGCGAGCATATGCGGATAAATTCGCATTAATTTATATCCATCATTTATCAGTGTTCCAAGTGAAGCGGTTGGAGGCTGCAGCCCTAATCCGATAAAGCTTAAAAAAGCCTCAGTAAAAATAGCCGTTGGAATTGTGAACATCGTTGTAATAATAATCGGACCCATTGAATTCGGAATTAAATGCTTCCAAATTAAGCGTCTATCTCGTGCACCAAGCGTTCTTGAAGCTAAAACATATTCCTGCTCCTTTAGCTTCAAAATTTGCCCGCGTACAATTCTCGCCATGCCAACCCATCCTGTAATAACCATCGCTAACGTAATGGAAACGATTCCTGGCTGTAAAACGAGAATCAGTAAAATAACGACGATTAAGCTCGGAATCCCTACTAAAATTTCAACAATTCTTTGCATAATATTATCAATTCGTCCGCCGTAGTAAGCGGAAATTCCTCCATAGGCAACACCGAAAATTAAGTCAATGGTAGCTGCCAAAAAGGCAATGTATAAGGAAATCCGTGTTCCTTCCCAAACTCTTGTCCATAAATCTCTTCCTAAATTATCTGTGCCAAACCAGAAGTATTCCGTTATACCGCCTGTTTCATAGCGGTTCACTCCTTGAATATCGACCCCATTAAAGCCTAACCATGAGACATGCTCTAACCCAGGAACTTTTGGAGGCAAATTTGCCCTAGTCAGATTTTGTTCATCATATCCATGCTCATTCGCATACGGACCAAAAATAGCTAAACCAAGAATAATCGTAATGAGAATTAGTCCTGTAAAAGCCGCTTTATTTTTTCGAAAGCGCCTCCAAACCTCATTCCAATATGTCATGGCTGGACGGGTAATAGCCTCTGGACTCTGCTCGGAAACAGCTGGCTGGAACATCTCGTCTGTGATTATGACTTCCTTATTATTAATCATCATCATTTCGTCCCCCCAGATAACCGGATCCTCGGATCAATCAACCCGTATAAAATATCAACGATTAGCACGACACCAATAAACAGGACACTATAGAACAAAGTCACACCCATTATGACCGAAAAGTCATTCGTCATAATAGATTTAACAAATTGTTCACCAAGGCCAGGGACACTAAATATTTTTTCAATAACTAATGTCCCTGTCATGAGATTGACAGTCAGTGGTCCTAGTATGGTAACAATGGGAATTGCAGCATTTCTAAGTCCATGCTTCAAGATAATGGAAAAGTGATTTAGCCCTTTTGCTTTAGCGGTCATGATAAAGTCTTGTCCTAATACTTCAAGCATTTCTGTTCTCATGAACCTTGCAATAGTTGCAATCACAAAGACGGATAATGAAATGGTAGGCAGGATCGAATACTCAAATCCTTCCCAAAAAGCAACTGGGAGCCATTGTAAACGAACTCCTACCCAATATTGCAATAGACCTGCAAAAACAAAATTGGGAACAGATAATCCGATTACAGCGATCACCATTGCCATATAATCAATTGCGGTATTATGTTTAACCGCAGCAATTATCCCAAGGAGTAGGCCAATAATACACCCAACGAGGATTGATTGTGCTCCTAAGACGGCAGAAGCGCCAATTCTCTCCCCGATAATATCAGTAACGGCCCGGCCATCATATTGGAATGAAACTCCAAAATCCCCTTTTGCAATATTCGTCATGTACTTTACATATTGAATAGGTACAGGCTCATCCAATCCATACCGCTCATAAAGTCTTTCCTTTTGTGACTCGGATAGTCTTTCATCATTAAATGGCGAGCCTGGCAAGGTTTGCATGAGAAAAAAGGTAAAGGTTGAAATAACAAAAAAAGTAATAATCATATAGCCAATTCTTCCGAAAACGTATTTCCACATTTGATTACACCTCCATTTTTTATGTAGAATCTCTGGCGAGTGATTTGGATTTACTTTTTAATATGCAATTTTTATACCAATCTCGACAACTTTAGGTAAAATTCCGAAAATAAATATTTCTCCCACTACTTTGAATAGCAATTGTTTTCTGCTTGTCTACTTTTTTATACACATTTGTAAAATATTTTTAGACAGTGTAAAAAATCATTTGAATAAATTTGCCTATTCCACTTATTCAAAAAAAAACCAAACAGCTCCTAATTAGCACTGTCTGGTTTTCCTTTATCAGTAAGAAAACAGGCAGCTTTCAAATAAAGCTGCCCGTTCCTTTTTAAATAAGATTTTGAAGTGTCCGCGTGCATCTTACTGCTTGATATTAACAAAAACACTTTTCACTTCTGTATAATTTTGCAAGCCGTACTCTCCACCCATTTCACGGCCGATTCCTGATTGTTTGTATCCGCCGAATGGCATTGTTTCCCATTCAAGACCAAAGTCATTAATCCAGACAGTACCTGATTGCAGCTTGCCTGCAATGTAGTGAGCTTTCTTGATATTCTCTGTCCAAACACTTGCAGCTAAGCCGTAATCACTATCGTTCGCACGTTTAATAACTTCATCAATCGTGTCAAAAACGAAGATGGACATGACAGGACCGAAGATTTCTTCACGGGCAATGACCATATGATCTTCTACATCTGCAAAGATGGTTGGTTGCACAAAATAGCCTTTATCAAATGCTTTTTCTCCGCCTGCTACAAGGCGTGCCCCTTCTTTTTTCCCTTGCTCGATATAATTAAGAACAGTTTGCTGCTGTTTTGCTGAAACGAGTGGTCCCATATCTGTTTCAGGATCCATGCCAGGACCAACTTTTAGTGCGTTTGCGCGCTCTGCTAAAGCTTCTACGACATGATCATATTGACTTCGATGTACAAATACACGTGTGCAAGCACTACAGTTTTGCCCATGATTGTACATCGTTCCATTAAATGCACCTTCTATTGCTTCTTCTAGATTAGCATCCTCTAAAATAATGGCTGGTGATTTCCCGCCAAGCTCTAGTGTTACACCCTTTATTTGCTCAGCAGCTTTTTTCATAACTTCTTTTCCAACAGCTGTTGAACCAGTGAATGCGACTTTATCGACATCCTTATGCGTGATAATCGCTTCTCCAGCAATTCTGCCCGATCCTGGCACGATATTCACAACACCGTCTGGAAAACCAGCTTCTTTAAACAGCTTTCCAATATAAAGTAGGGATAGCGGTGTTTCGCTTGCCGGCTTAATGACAACTGTACAGCCGACAGCAAGTGCCGATCCAAGCTTCCATGCTGCCATGGCAAGAGGGAAGTTCCAAGGAATAATTTGGCCTACAACACCAACTGGCTCATGAAGAGTATAGGTGACATAATCCTTCGAAATATTAGTTGTCTTCCCAAAAACCTTCGTTGCCCAGCCAGCGTAATATCGGAAGTGCTGGATAGTTCCGTCTACATCATCCGAAAGCGCGACTTTGTATGGTTTTCCATTATCCAATGATTCTAGCTGTGCTAGCTCTTCGCGGTTCTCTTCTAATAGATCCGCAAATTTATAGATTAGATGGGAACGCTCGGCCGCATCCATTTTTGTCCATTCACCTTCATCAAATGCCTTTCTGGCAGCAGCTACCGCAACAGCAATATCATCCTCTTGTGCTTCGCTTACTTCCGCAATGACTTCTTCGTTAGCTGGATTGACGACAGTAAATGTTTTACCACTGTTCGCTGGAACATATTCACCGTTGATATAAAGACCTTTTACACCATCTAAAAATTCCTGTACTTTCGGTTTCAACGTATAATTTGTCGCTTGCATGTTCTCTCTCCTCCATTAAACTTAGTTTTTGATAGTTTCTAAACTAGCAAGAAGTTCTTTTAGCTTTTGCTCTTCCTCTTGTGATAAGCCTAAACGTGGATAACGTGCAGGTCCGCCAGCCAATCCTTGCAGGTCCATAGCTCTCTTAACGATTTGTACATATTTACCTGAGCCTTCTAAGAATGAGCAAAGTGGAAGAATACGATCATTAATGGCCCATGCTTTTTCAATTTCTCCATTTTGGAAATGGTTGAACATGTCGGTTACTAGCTTAGGTACGATATTACCAGCAACTGAAATCCAGCCTGTTGCGCCAACAAAATAAGATTCCATAACAAGTTCCTCTGCTCCGCAGAACACTTCGAAATCGCCTTTTCCTTGTCTAGCAAGGTCTCTTACTTTGCCAATTTCTCCACTTGATTCTTTAATATGTGTAACGTTTTCGCATTCTCTTCCGATTTGCAGCATTAATTCTGTGCTCATATTCACACCAGAAGTGAATGGATTGTTATAAAGCATGATAGGAATATTGACAGTATTTGAGACTTCTTTAAAATGGTGATAAATTTCATTTTCTTTTGGCTTCATATAATAAGGATTAATGATTAAGGCACTGGCAGCCCCATGTGCCTCTGCCTGCTTCGTATATTCGATTGTTTCTTT
Organism: Bacillus sp. JJ1773; assembly: GCF_036962035.1. Classification (NCBI taxonomy): domain Bacteria; kingdom Bacillati; phylum Bacillota; class Bacilli; order Caryophanales; family Bacillaceae; genus Bacillus; species Bacillus sp. JJ1773. The sequence goes on along the minus strand of NZ_JBALNX010000029.1, from coordinate 9,655 downwards.
TGTTGTTTCAGCAGCTGTTCCGACGATAACTGGAATACGGCCGTTTACCTCTTTTAATACTGTTTCTACCATTTGAAACTTCTCTTCTTTTGACAAGCTTACAAATTCTCCAGTACTTCCGTTAATAACAAGACCTGAAACACCTTGGTCAAGGAAGTAGTTCACATTATTTTTTACTCCGCCCCAATCAATTTCCTGTGCCTCTGTCATTGGTGTAATTAATACTGGATAAGCTCCTCTAATTGTTGTCATATTCAATTTCCTCCTTTATATGTTAAAATGCATATGCTCAAACGTTAAAAAATGCGGTAAAATAGCACTTTTTAAGTGAGTCTGAATCATTTCAAAAGCTAAATTTAGGTTTGTCAGCCAATTTGGGCTATTTGTAGCCAATTTGAGCAGTTTGTCAGCCAATTTCGGCTATTTATCAGCCAAATCCGGCTATTTATCAGCCAATCTACCAAGCAACACCTTTTAATAAGAATGCTATTTTAATAAAAATCCTGCTGCTAATGGATCCGTTGGGTCTAGCAGATAGGTTTGCATACCTGTGACGAAACCGCGGCTTGTAAATGTAAACGCAAATCCGCTGTCACTTTGATCTGCTAATTGGGAAGTAAGCAAGCTATTAAAAATACTTTCATTTTCAAGCGGCTGTTCCTTAGAAACTCCTTCACTAGAAAGCAGACTTGCATAACAGGCTGCAGTCGTCCCAAAGCCTGGTGAACGGACGATAAAGTTATCTCTGCGGAAGGTAACCGTCTTGATTCGTCCTGTTTCTATTGCAGAATCATCCAATAAAACGATCCTCTGAATCGATTCGTTAGATGTAAATGCTTCATTTACTGCCTGTCCCCAGCTTTGTACATCAGCAAGATCATCCAAATGAAGTTGGAACTGGACATCTTTATTATTAAAAATGGCATATAATTGATCTGCCTGTACAAGGGCGTACTCAGTTTGTAATTCGTTATGGTTCAATGGAACATTCGTTTGAACAACTTGACTAGGCTTCGTTTCTAGCTTAACGGAAACAACCTCGTCATCCTTCATTACTGCGTTAACCTTAATGGCACCGCTAACAGTTTCTAATGTGTACTCATTTGATTCCTTTGGTGATAAATGTCCGCATTCCAATAAAGCAGTAATCACCGCTACTGCCCCAGCATGATGCAATGGCACTGTTTGTTCGTGATTAAAAAAGACAACTGCAGCATCTGCTTCCCTGTTAAATGGTGGAAGCACAAGACAGCCATTTAAGCCGGCAAATCCGCGGGGCTCATTTAATAAAAGCTTGATTTCATCGGCATATGCATGAAAAAACTGTTCATCTAGTTGATCCAAGCTTTCATAATGAATAAATGGCACATCTTTGATAATGCGAAAAGCTTCACCGGCTACGTGAACATCTGTTGCTGTATAAGCCTTTTGAATTTTCATTTCACGTCCTCCATTTCATGTTCCTCCATTGGGGGAATGAGGAGAAATCCTTCTTTAAGCGGATCATCTTCGTTATAAAAGAATTTATGCATGCCCATTAACCAAGCTGATCCCGCAATTCTCGTCACTACCGCGGATACTCCATTGACTTCTGTAGTCTCTAGAACACATCCACGGAACAGTGAACCAACAATACTTTCATGGACAAATTCTTCATCAATGCCAATTTCTTGTTTAGAATAAAGCACCGCTAGTTTAGCCGATGTACCGGTTCCGCATGGAGAGCGGTCAATTCCTCCTGGAGGAACAATGACTGTATTTTTCACATCTGCCTCTTCATGCGTAGGTTCAGTGAAAAACTCAACATGGGTTAATCCTCTAATGAATGGATGTTCTGGATGAATAATTTCAGTTTCTTCGTTAATCGTATTTCTAATTTTGATCGCTTTTTCAATGATTTTTGATGCATTTTCTGGCACTAGCTCTAATCCAACTGATTTTGCATCAATAATGGCATAGAAGTTACCTCCATAGGCGATATCCGCATTCACTTGGCCGATGCCCTCAACATCTACAGAAACACTTTTAAGCAGAAATGCGGGGATATTACAGAAAGACACTTCCTTTGCCTTGCCGTTTTCAACCTTGATGTCAACCTCCACTAGCCCAGCAGGAGTATCTAGATTGATCGAAGTAACAGGCTCCTGAACAGGAATTAATCCCGACTCAATTAATGCTGTACAAACACCGATTGTGTCATGCCCGCACATTGGCAAATAACCGCCCGTTTCTATATAAATCACACCAAAATCTGCATCAGGATGACATGGATCTGTTAATAACGCTCCCGACATGACATCATGGCCCCTTGGTTCATTCATTAGTAATTTGCGAATCCAATCATACTCTCTTTTCATGTGGAGCATTTTTTCAGACATCGTTTCTCCCTTAAGTTCTGGAAGACCGCTAATCAATGTCCTCGTTGGATTCCCTCCTGTATGTGTATCGATCGTTGTAAAGACTCTATTTGCCTTCAAATGGTCAACACCCTTTCTATCAAATCTGCTTTGGCAGATTTGCGCCCAGATTTTTATCGGGCATCGCCCGATAAAAATCTGAGGCATCCGCCGGAGGCTTAACTTTATTCAGCAAGGGAATAAACCCTGTTGAAATAGTTATCTTTTTTGCATTTATCTCCCACTTAAAGAACAGGAGATGAATGCTGAATAGAGGTAAACCGGTTATAACTTAGCGGCTCAACAGGAATACATGTTTCCTTATTATTAATCAGCTCTTCAATGACTTTTCCTGTAACAGCTGAAAGGCTAATTCCATCTCCCTCATGACCAGCCGCTATGTAATAGTTTGGAATATGCTCCACTTTAGAAACGATTGGCAAATGGTCCTCTGTCCATGGCCGCAAGCCCGCATAGGAACGGATCACCATCATATCCGCCATTTTCGGATAAAAGCGGATCGCACGATTGGCAATGCATTTAAGAATTTCATTATTTACTTTTAAATTGAATCCGACGAACTCCCTGCTGCTGCCAATAAGGAAGTTTTGGCTCTCGGTTGGTTCAAAGACAAGTGCCACCCCATATTTCTCTGTTATCGGGTCAACCCGGCGCTGTCCGCCAAATTTAGAAATTAAATATCCAAACTCCATGACCTTTCTGGAACCTACATGCTCCTGTCTTGACGCAACAATAATATGACCTTTTCTTGGCTCAATTGGAATACGAAGATCAAGCATTTCTCCCAACTTTGGAGCCCATATCCCTGCTGCATTCACAACATGATTAGCTGTAAACACTCCATTTGTTGTTTCAACAGTAAAGGTCCCATTTACTTCTTTTTTCATTGATTTCACTTCTGTTTGCTTATAAGCTTTTGCCCCTAATTTCTTTGCTGCGTCTAATAGAGAGAAAGCAAGCATATAAGGATTAACGGTGGAATCAGTCGCACATTCTAAACCGCCTAATAAATCGTCTGCAAAAAACTTGGATTCCTGGCGAATATCCTGACGGTCAAGCATACGGAATGGCAGACCAGCCTCTTTTTGACGGTTAACCCATTTCTGTGCTGCCTCCATTTCCTCCTCAGACTCGCAAACAAGAATACTTCCTGGTGCACGATATTCAAATTTATGCTCTAATTCTCTGCTTAACTCATCAACTAATTTCTGGCTGACTAACGACATTTGACTGTCAAAACCCGGATCTTTATCAATGGCAAGGATGTTCCCGTCACATCTTGATGATGTTCCACTGACAAATTCTCCTTTTTCAAGGATCGTTACGTCTTTTCCAGATTTAGAAGTATAATAGGCAATGGAGCAGCCCATAATTCCGCCGCCAATCACTAACACATCACAATGTTTCACATACTCAATCTCCCTTCGCTAAGTTGCCTTTCATTTTCTAATGCAAGTAACGTGCCAAAAAGCCGTTTGTAACAAAATCGACAATTCATGCTTATTTTTATAAAATTCAGTATCAACATATTTAGAATTTCAAAAAAATTTGATAAACTACTGTATAATATCTTTTACAGTGTGTATATTTTTTTACACGTTTGGAGGGGAAATTGTGTTTTCATTACCGCCGATAAAAAAAATGATCGAAAATAATTTAATTAAATTATTAGTTGGCAAAAATATTTTTGAAAGAGCTGGTGAGTATTTTGTTGATGAAGCCCGAAGCACGGCAGTCAGTATCAATGATTCATTTGAAGCTTTAGTACCAGCCGATTCTCAAGTATCAACAGTCGTTGTTTTAGATTCTGATAAACAGCCAATTGGCTATATAACAGCGGCCGAAATTATTTATTTCCTCAATAATTCTTATAATCAACTAAAAGCTTTCTATGAAACTGTTACTAGAACAATGGATGCCTCTGTCACGGTAATAGATGATCAAGAGCGTGTATGCACATGGACTGAAGGGGCCGAAAAAATCTTTTCAGTGAAAGAAAGGGAAATTTTGGGACAGCCCATTACTAATTTCTTCGAGCATAAGGATCTTGAAATTCTGCAGTCGTTACATAGGGGAAAAAGAATTTCCCGTCAGCATCACCAGCCCCGATCGGATTTATTCGTCCTGATTAACTCAAATCCGGTATATTTCAATGATCAAATCATTGGCGCAGTTGTGTCGGAGACAGATGTAACAAATCAGGTTGTCCTTAACGAGAAACTATTCAATATGTCAACAGAAGTTCATCGTTTGGAACAGGAGGTTGCGAAATATAAACACTCTGTTGACCCGTTTAGTTTAATTAAAGGGAACAGCACTGCGCTTAAGCGAACAGTCCAAATGGCAAAAAAGGTGTGCTCAGTTAAATCAACTGTTTTGATACTGGGAGAAAGCGGAGTCGGCAAAGAAGTGTTTGCTAAAGCCATTCATGAAGCGAGCGAAGGAGCTGATTCACCATTTATTTCGATAAATTGTGGCGCTATTCCTGCTTCATTATTTGAAAGTGAATTTTTTGGATATGAACGCGGAGCTTTCTCTGGTGCTGATCAAAAAGGAAAGAAAGGCAAAATTGAATTAGCAAAAGGCGGCACACTGTTCCTGGATGAAATTGGCGAATTGCCGCTTGAAATGCAGGTTAAACTGCTCCGAGTCCTGCAGGAGAGGAAATTTTACCGAGTTGGTGGGGAAAAAGAAATTGAAACGGATTTTCGTGTAATTGCAGCTACAAATAGGAATTTAATAGATTTAATGAACGAAGGGCAATTTCGCGAAGATTTGTATTACCGGTTAAATGTCGTTAGTTTGCAGATCCCCCCTTTAAGAGAAAGACGGGAAGATATTATTGAACTCACTCATTATTTTTTAAACGATTTTTCGATTCTATATCAGAGACCGATTCATCAGTTCTCACAAGAGGTTTTGCAGGAAATGCTGCGTTATGATTGGCCAGGGAATATTCGTGAGCTTCGGAATGTTGTTGAACGTCTCGTTGTCTTTGCGACAGATGGGTCAATTAAAAAGGAATATTTGCCTTTTCATTCTCATCCAATTGATAACCATATAGATACAATGACTGAACAAAGTGATTCCTTTGAAATGGACAATACCATCCTGCCTCTGCAAGAGGAAATGGATCAGCATGAGAAAGGAGTGCTAGAAAAAGCACTTCTTATTGCAAACGGAAATAAACTTGAATGTGCCAAAAGGCTCGGTATCACGAGAGCTACCTTATATAATAGACTAAAACGTCTCGGCCTTAGTTAATGCCTTCCTCTAAAATTGGTACGATTTTTGCATAGTATTTTTCATAGTTAGAAAATAGAGGAGGTTTCCAAATGAACAACAAAGAGGCCATTGTAATCTGCCGCTGTGAAGAAGTTACCTATGGCGATCTGCGTTCCACGGCAGAGGAACATCAATGCACAGCTAGGGAATTAAAATTGCGAACAAGAGCAGGTATGGGTTTTTGCGGCGGTCGCACATGCAGAATTCCTTTAGATAGAATCATTGAAGATGTCATTCCTAATATTTCTCAAGGTGATATCCCATTAAAATACCAGCCGCCGATTCGCCCAGTAACATTTGGAACAGTAGGTGAAAATAATGACTAGAATTATAGACCACCCTATTTTAGGGAAATTAGAAGATAGAAAATCCATCCCCTTTACATTTGATGGGAAAACGATTGAAGCATTTGAAAATGAAACGATTGCCGCTGCACTTTTAGCAAACGGAATTCGAAAACTGCGGGTTCATGAGGATTGCGGGACACCTCGGGGATTTTACTGTAATATTGGCCACTGTATGGAATGCCGAGTCACAGTTAATCATCAAGCAAACGTAAGAGCATGTCTAACAGTTGTCGAAAAAGACATGGTCGTTGAAAGCGGAAAGCATCTTCCTAATATTGTTAGAAAGATGGTGGAGCAGCAATGATGGATGTCATTATTATTGGAGCGGGGCCTGCTGGATTAGCTGGAGCCATTGCAAGTGCTTCTTCAGGTCTGAAGGTAACCGTAATTGATGAATTTGTAAAACCCGGAGGCAGATTATTAGGCCAGCTTCACCAAGAACCGTCTGGCGAATGGTGGAACGGCATAAAGGAATCAGAGAGACTTCATCAAGAAGCGAAAAAATTAGCAGTCGACATTCGATGCGGAGTGTCTGTCTACAACCTGGAAAAGAACGATGAATTATGGAATGTACATACGAGCATTGGTACTTTGACAGCTCCTAATGTACTAGTGGCCACTGGGGCTGCAGAGTTCCCAATTCCTCTCCCAGGCTGGACTCTTCCTGGCGTTATGTCGATTGGCGCAGCTCAAGTCATGACAAACGTTCATCGTGTCCAAGTAGGTAAGAAAGGGATCATTATTGGAGCTAATATTTTAGCCTTTGCCATTTTAAATGAATTACAATTAGCCGGCATTCGTGTAGATCGAATCATACTTCCAGAAAAAGGCCCATTGAGCGGGAAAGCAGGCGAACCAGAAGAGGTTATGAAATCACTGCTAAATGCAGCACATCTTGCTCCATCCCCTCTACTACGAATGGGTAGTCGTTTCATGAAAAATGATTGGTTCCGTAAAATGGGGATGAAATTTTTCCCTAAAAATGGGGTAAAAGTAAATGGGACACCGCTGCTCCTTCGAAAAGCTGCTTTAGAAATTATCGGAACCGAACAAGTAGAAGGGGTTCGAGTAGCTGATACTGATGAGTATGGAAACATCATCCCTGGCACGGAAACTATATATGATGCTGATTTCGTCTGTATTGCTGGCGGTTTATATCCACTTGCAGAGCTTACTGCTGTTGCCGGCTGCCCATTCCATTACATTCCTGAGCTTGGTGGCCATATTCCCCATCATTCAGAAACGTTGGAAACTCCGCTTGAAGGTCTTTATGTTGCTGGGAATATTACCGGAATTGAAAGCGGAAAAATCGCCATGGCCCAAGGAACAATCGCTGGTTTTTCTATTGCTAAACATGCTGGTAAAGGCGGTTCAGCCATTGATGATAAACTGGACCAAGCCGTGCAAAACGTCCATAAAGTCCGCGAACAAGCAGCTATTCAATTCAACCCGGAAATTGATAAAGGCAGAAGAAAAATGTATGAGCTGTGGGAAAGACTTTATGCAAACAAAGTTAATGAAAGTTCAAATATAAAAATTAGCTAATCAAAAAAAGGGGATAGTGAGCATACTATCCCTAATTCTTCGCAATACAGCATTTTTACATTTGTTATTATGAGTTCCATATTGGCCTCCTATTGCATGATATTGAAGGATTGGCTAGGATCCCTTAAAAGCTTTGTTCCAACTCATCAACTATTCTGGCTATATTTGCAATAGCAAGCTTCAGGTTCTCTGTAGTTGACATATCAAGTCCCGCCATTTTATATAGATCAAGTCCATTCATACTGCCGCCTTTTTTGACAACCTCTGTCCATTGTTCACCAACACTTTGACCTTCTGTCTTTATTCGCTGTGCAATAATGCTGGATGCCGATATTCCAACAGAATATGTGAATGGATAAAGTCCCATATAATAATGAGGCTGCCTCATCCAAGTCAATTTTGCTCCCTCATCAATCTCTACCGTATCTCCCCAAAATTCAGACAGTATCTTTCCTTTCGTTTCACTAATAATTGAAGTTGTTAACGGTACACTACTTTCCGCAATTTTATAAAGTCTGCGCAACAGCTCAGCTTCAAGAACATGTGTAACACAATTATGATGGTAGCTCATCATTAAATACATATTTAACCACCGATGTAATCTCGGATCGTCTCTATTTTCCCGCAAATAGTCAACAACAAGATGTTCATGCAAGGTTGAAGGTGCTTCAGCGAATAATAATGATTGGGCATTGTTAATAAAGTGTTGATTTTCTGCAGATAGCGAATAATGCATCGTATGCCCTAGCTCATGGCTTAAAAGCATCAGATCGAATAGATTTCCGCCCCAAGGATAGAAGGAATAGCCATGAACACCATGGACTCCGCCTCCAAACGCAATCATTCTTCGGCCAACATTGTCACCTCTGTATACCCATCTTTCTGTGAATACACGCTGGATATGCTCCTGATATTCTGGTCCTAGTACACCAACTGCTGCAGTAATGATTTCCCCGGCCTCCTGATAACTAATTGGCTGGTCAAAATCAGGATCTAACGGTGCCTTTACATCGGAAAACAGTAATTGATCTAATCCGAGTTGACGTTTTCTCAATTTAGCATATCTTTGCATATGCGGTGAAAGTTCAGTACGAAAAGTATCTAATATACTTTCAAAAAAATCGGATGAAATTCCATCAGCGGAGTAAATTTGGGTTCCAGGCGATGAATATTGAAGCAGCATATCTATTGCCGATGAGAACCCTCTTAACTTAGCCAACGCTACATTTTTATTTATTTCGGCGGATAATGTTTTTGCCAGACCATGCTGATATTTCTTTAATCCATCTGATAACGATTGATAGGCATTTCTTCGTAAAATAGTGTCTGGAGATGTTTCTATTTGAGTAAAGTACATATGAATGGAAACAGGAACCTCTTTCCCATTTCGGTCAGTGGCTGGGGCAAATTTTATATCTGAAGAAGTTACAGTAAGAAATAAGGATTCTGGTGTGTTTAATGATTGAGATAGGGAAGCTAATGCTTCTTCCATTTCTGGTGTCAAAGAATGTTTCCGCTTTTCCTCGATCCTTTCTAAAAATCGATTAAATGATAGCAGTTCTACTTCTTCAATAATATATTGATCGAGCTCCTCTTTCGGAATATGTAATAAAGCATTCACAACTTTCATTGTGACATTATTCCCTTTACCAACAAGGATTTGCGAACGCCCCATCATCTTTTGATTTAAAGAATCTGATTCATCTTCCGAGTATTTATACATTGCATAACATGAAGTACGATCTAATTCACCTAGTAATTGCTCATACCTTTTTATTAATTCAACTGTTTCTTTTGCTTCATTTAAAGAAATAGATTCTTTTAGTATTTCATCAAAGTCTTTATCAAGTGTTGAGTAGGAACGCTCCCATTCCTCATCAGAACTGAAAATATCAGCAAGGTTCCAAGTTTCCGCTTCTGGAACATCTTTACGAGTTATTTGACTCATGTTAATACTCTCCTTTTAAATTTTTTAAAGATATGTATTTTACAAGATGTATATTATTTTTAGGAAACTTCTAAATTACTAATGCAAAATGTATGCCAATATCTGATTTCAAT